>NZ_CAWUDO010000042.1:0-68983 GCF_963920935.1 Nostoc sp. CCY 9925
AATCTACTCGTCAATTATTCCTTGACAGACTACTCTTTCCGACTTGTGTGTACACGGTAGCCCCGCAAGCTCTTAGGGGATTAAGGGGTGGGGTTCTTCGGGTTTAATAAGTAATCAAGCGGACATGATATAAGTCTTGAATCTATTCCCCGCAAGTATTTTTCAAATTGATATTACGAGTCGCAAAAGCAGGTTTTTAAGCCGCAAAAGCAGGTTTTTAAGTCGCAAAAGCAGGTTTTTAAGTCGCAAAAGCAGGTTTTTAAGTCGCAAAAGCAGCTTTTTAAGTCATAAACTTGATTTAAATGTCGTAAAATAATCTTAGACTGGCTTAAAATGCGATAAAGTCACAATAAACGCTTAATTTGGATTACTTAGCCAGTTTTTAATCAAATATCTCAAATCCAGAATCGATACTATTCCCAAGTTGACACATCTCGTAGTAAATCGGGAATTTCTCCTTGAGATAAGGGAAACTCCAGAATCGTCTCTCTGTAACCTAGATACCCAGATTCAGCAAACGATAACAGCATCCGGCAAAGCGCCAGCCAAACCTCCGGTTCGTACTCCCAATCACGATAACGCGAAGCTTGACCAGCAATTGAACGCAGCGCCCAGAAATATGAATTTCTGACCACAGAACCACCCTTTTTAAACTCTGGCAAATCTTCATGGTGGATAAAAAGTACTTTATTTTCAATTCTGGCTTTCATTGAAATTTTAGATTTTAGATTTTGGATTTTAGATTAAAAGTAAATTTTTAGTAGGGTGCGCTATGGCTGTAGCCTAACGCACCATCTTGTATGGCGATGTGCCAAGTGTTTTAATCATCTTTTTGATTATAAATAATAACTAATCCTGCATAATTATTTACACACTTAAAATAAGTAATAGGCAATAGCTATTGCCTATTGCCTATTACCTGACTTGAGTCTAAATTAATTTTGCTGAACCACTCACTTACAAACTTGAACTTAAACCTACACGAAATGTAAAACCAGGGCTATATATGCGATTAACTCGCTCGTATTGTTCGCCTAGCAAATTTTCGAGGTAAACTGTCAATCCTAAATTGCTAGTTAAAGGTATACGACCAGTGAAATCTAAATTCACAAAAGATGGCGCAAAATCTGTAGTCCTATCACCAGGGTTCGTAAAGATAGATCTGCGAGCGCCACTGTTGTAAGTAACATATAAGTTAGCTTGCCAACCTGCACTTTGATAACCTACACCAGTTTGCAGTACAGAGTAAGGAATTGAACCTAACTGTAAACCTCTTTCTGCTCCTGTTTTAATTTGGGCATCTGTATAAGTATAGTTGAGAAAAGTTGACCATCCAGTAGCAATTTTTAATTGCAATGCGGCTTCTAAACCATTGGTATCTACTAATCCAATGTTTGCCCATCTTCCTGCTATGACTCCCAGGCGATCGCTTATACTACTACCAAAGTAAGTAAACTGTCCAATCAAATTGTCAGAAAATTTGACATCCACTCCTGCACTCCAAGTTGAGCCACTTTCTGGCTCTAAATCGGGGTTAGGTTCCCAACCATGAACCGTATCATAAACATATAGCTGATCTAACCCAGGATTGCGTTGTCCCCCGGCCCAACTTCCACGCACTGCTACTATTGGTGTAACTGCATAACGTAAACCGGCACTAGGATTCAAATAACTTCCAAACTCACTGTCAAAGCTTTGTCTTAGTCCTAAATCTATCAGAAAACTTTCGCCAATATTCAAAGTATTTACAGCAAATAAAGCTGTATTGAACAAACTCCTATTTTCAGTTTCGTTATTGCCAATCCTAGTAGGATTTGTACTCAAAACATCACCGTTTAAGTCAGTATTTTTCAAATCTAAACCCCAGCGCAATTTATTATTGGTAGTAATTTTCCATTCATGATCTACCCTAGCTGTGAGTTGTTGTGTATCTAAAACTCCTGTACGGTAAAATGCTCCTGTAGGGCCGTAGGTGCTGAAATAATCTTGGTTATAACCAATTGATGTTGTCAGATTAGAGCTTTCCCCATTACCGAGCCTAGTTTTCCAAGATAGGCCAACATTTAAACCATCATGGTCTAATCTATCTTGCTGGAGAGGAAAACCGAAATAAATTAAGCCGCGACGACTGCTGAGTTTAGTAATATCTAAATTCAAAGAATTTTTTTGATCTAAATCTACACCAATGCTACCAAAGTAAGTACTTGTAGCTGTGTCTGCATTCGATAAAAACCCTTGACTATCGCGATTTGCTGCACCTACAGGTACACGATAACGGTTATCTGAAAAGAATCTTTCAAAGCTGAAGTTGTATTTTACAGAATCAACCGAACCACCATAGGTTACTTGTTGATTATTTAAACTCAATGAGCCAAATTCTGTAGTCCCAGAAAATTTTGGTTGTCCATAACCTTCTTTGGTGATGATATTAACAACTCCCCCAAAGGCTGAGGAACCATACAAAGTTGAGGCTGTGCCGCTATATAATTCTACTCGTTCAATAGCTTCTACAGGAATGCTATTTAAATCAGTTCCACCATGATAGGTGTTGACATTATTGTTAATTGGTCTGCCATTAATCAGAAATACAGATTGATTAATTGAGGCTCCCCGGTAATATGTTCCTGTGTGAATATCTGCACCGGGACCTACATCATTGATAGCAAAACCAGGCATTCTTTTCAAAATATCAGCTAAACTGGTAGCACCTTGCTTTTGAATTTCTTCTTTTTCAATTACGTAAGTTGGTGTAGACTGAGGCAGGCTATCTGGTTCTGCGATCGCTTCTATGTTAATGCCTTCATCATCGCTAGAATCTGACTCTATTTCCGGCTGAGTTTCTGACTCAATTTCACTCGGTGCAGATTCTTGAGTTAATAATTCAGCATTAGTCGCTGGTAACTCAATTTCACTCAAAGTGGGAATATTTGAAATAGCTTCGTTTGATTTAACGGTATTTCTCTGCTGAATTTCAGTATCAGCAGCCAAGCCAGGAAACGCTATCAGTAAACTGGGTAAACCTACTGTTAGCAACAAAAAATCTTTTTTCACCTTTTCTCTCACACCAAGTTAAAACAGTCACCACGGGTATTCTTGCGGTTGCGGTACAACTATGTCAAAAGACACAGTGTCATATTTGCACCAATCAGGAGTACAGCAACTTGAAAAGCGCCTAGCCCAAAAGAAGTAGTTGCATGTGTTTTTGATTTGGAAGTTCTTAAATCAGCGATCGCTCCTCATACTTAACCCCGCCTGAATTTACGTACATCGGCACTCTTTGTCTATAATCCTTTTCTAAAGCGCTTTTTAGAAATTTACATCACAAATTAAATAGTGACTCAAGTAACAAATACATATCACCTTCACCTGTATTGCAGACTTGAATACACACGCTATGCTTTTCAAACGCAAATTTTATGTTTTTTGTCAATCTATAATTAGAAATATAATTTTATACTATATTTATTTTATACTTTAATTTTATGTATATATTAATATCTCTCTTTTGATAGAAGATTATATCTATTATTAGCTTCTTACCTTTTACTGAAGTAAGTTTATAACATATTGTTTTGTCATAAAATCATGACTTAACAGTAAAATTACTTAAATATAACGTATAGAATTTGAAAAGTTTATTTTTTATCAAATTTTATTAAAAAATATAGATATATAAAAACTTCCTTAGTTTATATGTATCAACTAAGGAAAATACTTAGGACAACTAAGTATATAAAAATAGTTTTAGTAACAAATAATTTTTAGTCTAAGTACTTAAAGACAACCTGCGTATTACAAACTATACATTGTAGTAAAAATATCTGTCAATTAATTAAAATTGCTTAAGAATACGGTTACGATTATAAAAAAAAAGTTAAATAATCATTGATAAGTTCGGAAGTTCAAACGAACACCACTAAAAAACAATTTTTCTACTTGACTACTGTAGTAGCCAAGTCAACTTTTTCTCATTAAAAAATTATTACATTCATTGAGATATTAATAAAATGCCAAAAAATTAATTCTTCAAATAAATCTACTAATAAAAGCAAGGAATTTGAGGTATCAAAATATTAAACTTTACCCAAAATAAATATACCTTAAATATACTTTTTTGTGCTGCTTTTAGCAAAAAAAATTACAACCTAAAATAAATATGTAGATATACTTATTTTTTGTATCTACATACTTTGACATCAAAATTTTAGTTAAAAGCTTCCAGTTTTGAGAGTTTTGACATCTCATTTTGGAAGACGGATTAAAAAGCTTAATTTAGTAGTCCTATAGAACTAGTAGCTTGTTCCTCGGTAGCTTTTAGTAAAAAAGCTCCTTTGATGATAGTGCTCAGTATTTATTACTACAGCAATCCTAAAATTAGTTGTGAACACTAAAGAGTTTTTGCGATCTCTTTTCTGGGCGTCTCTGTCTAGGAAGTTTGTCATGCAACGCTAGTTTGCACAAGTCGCGTAATCTGCCCAAGCGACTTGTTAAACTTGGCGCTGCGTATGATGCCTGAGATTTTTTTTAAAATTTATTGTTCACAACCTAAATAAGATAGCTGTACTACTAATTTAATTTGACAATTACTTAAGGATAGAAAAATACAATGGATGCACAAACTAGAGTTGTATCTTCAAATTTTGCAGCAATAAATTTATCGAAAAGTCTGCTTCGAGAGTTGCATTTGCTTTGGCAATTTACTGGGCGTGATATTTCGAGTACTATCATACCACCAATACTATTTATAGTAGCTGCGTGGGATTATGTAGAATCATCTTTGAGTGAATTACTTTTTGCATTGGCATGTGGCACATTATTTGTTTGGTTGTACCTTTTTTCATTTTGTTTATCTAATCAAATAGCCGGTGTAGAAGAAGATCGAATCAATAAGCCAAATCGCCCGCTGGTGACAGGAAAAATCTCACTTCATGGAGCTTTAGTGAGATGGTTTTTGAGTATGGCCTTATTTACATTTATAGGCTGGTATTTTGGGGTTTTAGAATGGGCTTTAATTTGCCAAATGGTTGTAATCCTGCATAATTTTGGCGGTTGGGATAAGCACTGGATTACCAAAAACTTCTTGATTGGATTAGGTACATTCGCCCACTTGGCAGCAGTCTGGCAATTAGTGACGCCAATTACACCGATTGCTTGGCGCTGGCTATTTCTCATCGGTGCTATCTGGAGTACATTAGTCGCGGTTCAGGATCTTCGAGATATAGAGGGTGATTTGGCTGTTAACCGAAGCACATTTCCCATCGCCTTTGGAGAAAAAGCAAGTCGATTTCTACTGAGTCTGGGCTTTGGATTATTACCATTTATTATCCATTTCATATTGATGATGCCCACGCAAAATACTACAAGTACTTTACTGTGTGATATTGTACTAGCAGTATTTAGCTGGTTGATTGCAGCCCGGATTGTATTTAATCGCTCTCCACAAGAAGATCATCAGACTTACATGCTGTTTACTTACTGGTATTGTCTTGTTTTGGCTAGCGCGATCGTTGTTCTTTAAGTCATACAGCAGAATTCAGAATTCAAAATTCAAGGGCAAACTTTTCTCACAAGGTAATAAGTATGACTAATTTAGAAGCATTTACTTCATCTCTACAATCAACTGTTCGCTGTCCTAAACACGCTATTGTCATCGGGGGAAGTATCGCTGGACTGCTAGCTGCCAAAGCACTAACCAAATACTTTGAGCGAGTAACAGTTATTGAACGAGATAACTTCACACAAGAAGCAGAATACCGTCACGGTGTACCCCAATCTCCTCACGTCCATACCCTGCTCAAGCGTGGTTTGCAGTCGTTGGAAGAACTTTTTCCTGGTATAGAGGCTCAATTAGCTGATTCAGGTGCATCTCCTATAGATTGGGGAAATGATTTGCCCTGGCTGGGTTTTGCGGGTTGGGCACCCCGCTTTAATTCTGATTTAATTACTCACGCTTGCAGTCGAAATCTTCTAGAGCAGACTATCCGCTGCCGATTAGCTGCTGAAGACAATCTGGCGTTTATGCAAGAAGGACAGGTAGTTTCTTTATTGTCTAGTTCAGACCGGACTAGTGTTACAGGTGTAAGAGTACGCTTTCGCAATCATCCAGAAACAGATTTAACTGCTGATTTGGTTGTGGATGCGAGTGGACGCAATTCGCCGGCGCCTCAATGGTTAGAAGCAATGGGTTACGCACCGCCCCAAGAGACAGTAATTAATTCTTTTTTGGGCTATGCCAGCTGTTGGTATGAGCCTCCAACTAATTTGCAATATGATTGGCAGTCTTTGTATGTAACAGTACAACCACCAAATAACAATCGTGGTGGTGTGATTTATAAAGTTGAAGGTAATCGTTGGATTCTCACACTTATAGGTGTAGGTAAAGATTATCCACCTACCGACAAAGATGGCTTTTTAGACTTTGCTCGTAGCTTGCGATCGCCAGCTATCTATGAGGCTATCAAAGATGCCCAGCCACTCTCATCCATCTATGGTTATCGGCGGACAGAAAATCGCCTGCGTCATTATGAAAAACTTAAAAGATTACCAGAAGGCTTTGTGTTAGTAGGTGATGCCGTCTGTGCTTTTAATCCAGTCTACGGACAAGGTATGACAGTTGCCGCTTTAGATGCATTGACTCTAGATCAATGTTTAAATCAGCAATTATCTAAACATTCCGACGGCAATTTAATCGGTTTATCTCGACATTTTCAAAAACAATTAAACAAAGTAATTGCCGTACCTTGGTTAATGACAACAGGCGAAGATTTACGTTGGCATACCACTGAAGGAGGACAACCCGATTTCATAAGCCGACTCATGCAGCGCTATCTCGATCAAGTTTTGTTGCTACAAACTGAAAATGCCGAGATTCACAAGACATTTTTAGAAGTGATACACATGCTAAAGCCACCTACGGCATTTTTCCAGCCTAGTATTAGCACAAAAGTTTTGAAGCGACTGATTAATTGGCAAAGGAAAAATGAGCAGTTTGCTGATGAACAAGATGTTCCTAAAAAATTGTCTGTGATTACACAATCGTAATTTTGCAAAGGGAGTGGGGAGTCAATACGCTTGGGTTAAGGAAATTTATCTGTTTAGGCAGGGGGAGCAGGGGAAGCAGGGGTGTGGGAGGAGAGGGAGGTGTGGGAGGTGTGGGAGGATGGGGAAGAAATCTTTCCGCCCTCTCTCCCCTCTCTCCCCACACTCCCCACACTCCCCCATCCCCCCTCTCTCCCCACACTCCTCACACTCCCCACCTATGCGTGAGAAATTCGGGTTTGCCCTCTGCCCCTTTGCCCCTCCGCCTCTTTTACCCCACGCCCAGTCATTGCCGTATCGGTATCTCAATGATGAAATCAGTTCCTTCTCCTGGAACAGAAAGACAAGTTAACTGACCTTTGTGTTTGTCTACAACAATTTGATAGCTAATTGACAACCCTAACCCCATACCATTTCCTACCGTTTTAGTGGTAAAAAATGGGTCAAAGATTTTTTGTTGTACTTCAGGAGTCATTCCACAACCGTTATCAGAAATCCGAATCATCACCCTATTAGAATTTGTGAGTTCAGTAACAATGCGAATTTGTCCGTGAAATTGCGTAAGCGAAGCTCGTCGTAGACATCGCTGTAAGCTTCCTACGTGACTTCTCTGTTTGTCTACTAAGGAAAAATGACCAATGTCAAATGATTCTTCCAAAGCATCGATGGCATTATTAAGAATATTCATAAACACCTGATTAAGTTGGCCTGCATAACAAGTAACTTCTGGTAAATTTCCGTATTCTTTGATGATTTCAAGTTCAGTGCGTCCGCTCCTTTCTTCGCTATTTCCTTGAAGTCGGTGTTGTAAAAGCATCAAAGTACTATCAATACCTTCATGAATATTTACAGGCTTCATTTCCGATTCATCTAAGCGGGAGAAATTGCGTAAGCCTAAAATAATATTTCGGATACGTGAACTCCCCAGCTTCATAGAATCAATAATTTTTGGTAAATCATCTACTAGAAAATCGAGGTCAAATCTTTCAGTTTTTTCCTTAATTAAAGTAGAAGGATTTGAGTATTCCTCCTGATAAGTACTAATTAAATCCAACAACCATTGTACATACTCATTCACATGAGTGATATTTCCATGAATAAAGTTAATGGGGTTATTAATTTCATGTGCAATACCCGCCACCATTTGTCCTAAAGAAGACATTTTTTCACTTTGAATTAATTGAGTTTGGGTACTGTGTAATTCTTGGATAGTTTTTTGCAAACATTGATTTTTATCATTCAACTCTTGGGTTCTCTCATTAACTTTTTCCTCTAGAGTTTGGCTATATTTTTCTAAGTTTTTATAAAGGATAGCATTCTCCAAAGATATTGCTGCTTGAGTGCTGAGGAGATTGATTATTCCGATGCGATCGCCCGTAAATGCTGCTATTGTTAGGTTATTTTCGAGATAAAGAATACCCAGCAAATTACCTTGATTAATAATTGGAATACACAAGAGACTCTTAGGCTGCTCTTGAACAATGTAGCAATCATTTACTAAAAAGTTAACAGTCTTTGCATTATCGCTAACAAAGATTTGTCTTGTACGTTTAACGTAATTAATTAAAGTAATGGGAACATCCAAACTGGAATCTAAATCAATTGATGGAAACTGTGTAGAAATATTCCCAAACGTTGAACTTAAACCGACTGCTGCAACAGTTAAGTTGAACTTATCACCTTCACTCAAAATCATAGCGCACTTAGAAGCCCCGGCATTTTCGATCACAACTGCTATTAATGCAGAAAGCAGTTGCTCCATCTCGATTTTCCCCGAGATTGCTTGAGAAGCTTTAATTACAGATGTCAAATCTAGCATATCGGAAATGCTAGTACTAAGAACGGTTTCATTATTACTAGAAATTGAATGCGATATCCGGATGGAAGCAGTGCTGCGATCGTTGATATGGATATTAAGTTTTTCTTGCTGGATAATCTGAGCAAGTAATTGATAATAGCGTTTTTGCAAATCTTCAACTTTAGCTAATGCTCCCCACTTCACGTAGCTATAGTAGGCATCAGTCAGGTAAGTTTGGGCAATCTTTTGTTTATTAATTTCTAAATAAAACTTAGCTGCAAGCTCCTGAGCTAGAGCTTCTTCATTCAGATATCCATGTTCTTTAGCATAGGCGATCGCTTGGTCATAATCATCCATAGCTTCAAGATATTCACCAATAACTCGATGTCGTTCTGCCTCTACTAAATAAAATTTATGTAAATAATTCATTGGGGCATAATGGGCCCATTGACTCATCTTTTCCTGATTAGCAGCTACCTTTTCGAGGTTTTGTTGTTGTTCAATTTCTGCAATATTAGGATATACAGCTAATCTAGCTAATGAATCGTAAAAATAGAAAATAGGAACAACTAGTTGTCCTATGCCACCATCTAAATATTTCTCTGCTAAAATTGCATTTTCTACTGCTTGAAAGTATTCTTGAAATAAATAGCAGAGATGTAGCTTGCCCAAATATAGATATAAAAGACCTACTCCATCTTTAGCTTCCAGATGAATGGGCAGCATTTTATTTTCGTCGTAAGCTATACCAACTAAACAACATGGGTTTTCCGCATTTCCTAGCAAATTTAAAACGATTTGTTTATAGATGTTACTCCAATTCAAAGGTCTTTCTTGTTTTATCTGACTAATAGCATCATTGTAATTCTCTATTTCTTGCTCTAATTCTGTTAATTCTTTGCCGATGAAATATGAAAAGCTAGAATAATACATTAAACAATAAGCTGCAAATTCTAAATCACCTGTCTCTAAGCCGACAGAGTAAGATTCAAGCAAAGGTTTTAATGTTTCTTTAACATGTTTATGCCAAATTTCGATGAGAGAATGAAATCCTTGCATCACTCTGGCTTTTATCTCTTTAGCACCAGATTTAGCCAATAAATTTAAAGCTAACTTGCCAAATTGATAACCAGATTCAAAATCTTTTATAACTCCACAAAGCATTACTCCATAAACAACATAAGCATAAGCAGACAAGGAAGCGTTACCATATTTTATTGATAAATTTATTTGTTTGAGACAAATAAGTAAGAACAATTCAGCAGCAACTTGATAAGCAACCGGAGCAGTACTAGATAAAATACGCATAGCTGCTAAAAGTTGAGGCTGATTCATATCTGAGAGATTAATTAATTCCTGAATCTGCTTTCCAGCGAGATTAGATGTTATTTCTGCCATCGCTAATTGTATATCAAGCTGGTTTGGGCGATCGGGAAATTCCACTCCTAATAATTTTAAAAAGCTTAGGGAAGTATTGACAGATGCTAATGCTTTATTTTGCGCTCCATCAGCTTGAATTTTGATTTCATAAACTTTTACTTTTTCCAGTAATGTTTTTGCTTGTGCTAATACTACCTCTATTAATTCCTCCATTTTTTCAAAGTTACCATTCAGGTATGCAGCCTCCGCTGCTGTTTCATATAAAGCGATACTTATCTCATATTTTGTCTGCCAACTATCATTTGATAGTAGTTCTATACCAGTACTTAAATACTTGGTTGCAGCAAGATAAGCTGTCGAGGCTATAGCTTTACGTCCAGCTAATAAATTCATCTGAGCTAGTTCATCGCGTTGAGTCCTATCTGTGATAATTTCAACTGCAATATTAAACTGATTCACTAACTGAAAAATCTTTTCTTCCCGTTCTGCAACTGAGATATTTTTTAATAGTAGTTGCCCAATACGCAAATGAATTTGCTTTTTTTGGTCTTGGGGAATGAGAGAATAAGCAGCTTGCTGCACTCTATCATGTATAAATTTGTATCGAGGGCACAGAGAGTGATTCAGTGGTAGATTTTGCGGTTTTTGGCTATCAAAAGCTTCTACTGAAACACTACCATTTTGAAATAATTTATAAGCTTCAGTTTGAGGTAAAACTAGCCCTTCATATAAAGCTTTCCATATTTCAGATGCTGTGTCTACCGCAGATTTCTCATTAATGATGGCAAGAGTTTTTAAATCAAATTCATTACCGATGCAAGCTGCAAATTTTAAAACATCTTGCGTCATTTTGGGTAACTTCTCTATTTGAAGCGCCATAAATTCGACGACATCATCTGTGAGGGCCAATATTTGCAAGTCGGCAAGATTATACTGCCAACATCCAAGATTATAATTAAATTTAATAATACTCTCTTTGTGTAAAGACTTGAGAAATTGAATTCCAAAAAAAGGATTACCTTTAGTTTTAGCAAAGACCATTTGCGTAAGAGGAACAGCTGCATCTTGTTGACAACAGAGAGTCTCAGCAATCAAAGAATTTAAATTATTTTGATTTAAAGGCCTTAAAATAATATGATTAATAGACGTTCCTGTTTTTTCAATTTCCTGTATAGTCAAATAGAACGGGTGTGCTTGAGAAACTTCATTATCGCGATATGCACCAATCAGTAATAAACTAGCTTCACTATTATCGATAATCGGCGTGCGATCGCCTTCCCAAGATTCTCCATCAAAGTTAGGAATCCATATATTTTCTTGAATTTCAAGAGAAGATAAAATAGATTTTTTAGTTACAACATTACTTTGATTCATTAATAATAGAATAAATTTCAAAGATGTTGTGTCTGCCCATTGCAAATCATCCAAGAAGATTACCAAAGGACGTTCTTTACTAATAAATACCTGAATGAATCTCTTAAATAATAAATTGAAGCGATTTTGGGCAGCATTACCAGAGAGTTCAGCAAAGTTTGGTTGTTTGCCAATAATCTGTTCTAGCGCAGGAATCACATCACTAATTACCTGAGCTTGTTCGCCTAGCGCTGAAAGAATTTTTAGCTTCCATTCTGCAATTTGAGCCTCAGTTTCTATCAAAATTTGTCCGATTAAGTCGCTAAAAGCTTGTACGAATGCCGATAGGGGAATCTCCCGTTGAAACTGGTCAAATTTACCTTTAATAAAGTAACTACGTTGTCGGACGATAGGTTTATGGACCTCGTTAACTACCGCAGTTTTGCCAATACCAGAAAAACCTGCAACCAATACCATTTCTGTTTTTCCCTCTGTCACACGGTCAAAAGCTGCAAGAAGACTTGCTACTTCTTCTTGACGACCATAAAGTTTTTCGGGAATCAGGAAACGGTCTGAAATATCTTTAATTGCTAACTCAAAAAATGGAATATTACCAGTTTCTTCCCAGTTTTTATAGCACATCTGTAAATCATGCTTCAGTCCGTAAGTACTTTGATAGCGGTCTTCGGCATTTTTGGACATTAATTTAATTACGATGTTGCAAATGACTTGTGGAATCTCCTCGTTTATGAATTTTGAATTGTGAATTTTCAATTTGTCTGGTTGTTTGGCAATATGAGCATGGACTAACTCCATTGGGTCATTACTAGTGAAGGGTAATTCTCCACTAATAAGTTCAAAAAATGTGACCCCCAAGGAATAGAAATCGCTACGGTAATCAATACCACGGTTCATTCTTCCAGTTTGTTCGGGGGAAATATAAGCTAATGTTCCTTCTAGGACGTTAGGATTAGTAAGGAATTGAATTTCTCTTGGTAGTAGGGTAGCGATGCTGAAGTCAATAAGTTTGACTTCAAGAGTGCTAGGATTAATCAGGATATTGGCGGGTTTAATGTCTTTATGAATGATGCGATCGCGATGCAGTTCCTCTAGAATAGATACAATTTGTATAGCAATTTGAAAAAACTCCCCTAAGCTGGCAGTATCTTTTTCTTTCCTCTTTCCCCAATCTTTGAGGGATATGCCGCTAAAGTCTTCCATCACTAGCGCATAGGCATTACGGTAATTCTCTAAGCTCAGAGGTTTAACTATCCCCTTCAAATTGAGGTTTTTAGTGATTGTATATTGATTTCGGAATTGGGCAATCTCATGGATGGTAGGATACTCATTCCGCATCAATTTGATGACCACTATCTTTTGGTCTTGTTTTCTGATAGCTCGATAAACTAAAGTTTTACTACCTGAATAAATTTGCTCTGTTATGCGATATCCAGAAAGGGGAAGTATATCATTGGATAGTACTATCATTGCAGTGCTATTTGTAGTATTGTGATTCAGCCTTAGTATTCCCCTTTACATATTCTTAATATCAGTTTTTGTAGATATAGTTATAGATTTGCTAGAAAACTCAATTATTTATTCCTGAGAGATTTTACTTAACTAAATGTCAATTTAAGTTCAAATTTACGTATAATTATCATCTTGTAACTCACTACTACTGATTTGAACTTGAAATAAGAATACGGCAGATGTGTACATAGGTGCGTAGAGATGTAGATGCATACAGTCAATTAGGATGTTGGAATATTTTTAAAAATGATGTGAAAATTTCAGCACCAACAAAATTAGCGAGGCAAAAAGCCCCGCTAATTGTTAATTATTGAAGTTAGATTACTTTGCAATTAAATGAAGTACATAACCTCAAATCTCAAGCCAGATATGAAGACTCTTTTACGCCTAAATTTTGAGTTCTGAATTCAGAATTCTGATGATTTCAGTTCTACTTCCAGTCTTTATCTGCTTGGGAAAGCACATAGGCAGTAACATCTTCAATCTGCTCAGGTTTTAAACGTTTGCCAAAAGCAGGCATGGCATTTTTACCGTTTGTAACTTGAGCAATAATCGCCTCTGCTGAGTACATATCATACTTTTCCAAAGCACTCTTCTTCAAGCTCTTATCAGCTTGAACTAAATTCTTGCCACCTGCATGACAAGAAGCACAATTAGCACTAAATACTTTAGCTCCACTAACAGCATCTGCGGCTAAAGCTGGACTACTGAAGGCAAAAGTGAAGATTGCTATGCCTAACAGCATGACTTTAATAATTTTTTTCATTTCGTGTTCCCTCTGCAATAACGGCTGATTCGGTGGAATATCCTTCATAATTGTCAGTTGAGCCGCTGCTATAGTCAAATGACAAGCTGTCAAACTTAACCTTAAAATTTTTTGAATTAAAAATTATTGGCTACCATACCCATTAATCTCTAGATTATATATTTTTGCATTCTACAATATTTCTTAAGTTCCAAACCCGGTAAACTGACGTATATAGGGTTCGTGAAATGCTAAAATTATATCTTGTTTGGGTACTCCCATTTCAAGCAATCGATTGGCAATTCCTTCTTCTGTGCCATCATGTTGAATCCATATTTTGCCATCTTTAATATCAAGATGTAAGATACAGCCAAAATCGCGTTTATTTCCACGCCAGCCAACATAAAGTAATTGATAGTCGCCTTGCTCTTGGTCAAAAATTGAGCGAACGAACTTATCTGTTGAATTATGACACAGCCCCTAACTTATTCAGTGCATTTTCTGTAACGCGACAAATTCGCCAATCATCTAATATAGAAGCTCCCATGCTACGATAAAATGCTTGGGCTGATTCATTCCAATCCAACACACTCCATTCTAGCCGCCCACAATTGCGTTCTACAGCTATCTGGGCTACTTTAGTAAGGATAGCTTTACCAATACCTTGCCTGCGATATTCTGGTAAAACAAATAAGTCTTCTAGATAGATTCCTGGCTTAGTTAAAAATGTTGAATAATTATGAAAAAATAGGGCGAAACCAACAGCGTGACCACCAGATTCTGCTAATATTGCTTCTATATATCTGTGCGAACCAAATAAATGTTCCTTGAGTTCTAGAGCATTGCCTGTGACAGCATGAGATAGTTTTTCATACTCAGCAAGCCCTTCAATTAATTTAAACAGTACGCTGTAATCAGCTGGCTCGGCAAAACGCACAATCAAATTGCTACTCGAAGTCATTAGTCTATAGTCCATAGTCCATAGTCCATAGTCTATAGTCTATAGTTAACTGTGCAATTTTTGTGATTAATGACTAAACCAAAGCTGAAAAGGTACAAAACACCCGGTTTTTTTAGTTGGCGATCGCCCTCGCTCAAGAAATGTTTAGTTATGAAAGATAATTAGGTCAGGTATCATACCAATTTTGGATTTTGAATTTTGGATTTAAAGCCTGTAGTAAAGACTTTTCCAAAAATCTCTATTTATCCTAATTTGGTATTAGGTCTTGATTGCAGAGTAAAATTATTAGATCAACCAACCTTTTAAGCGTTTAGCTATATGGGGACGCCGCAATTTTCGCATAGCTTTACTTTGAATTTGTCGCACTCGCTCACGCGAAAGATTGAACATGTTCCCTACTTCTTCCAAAGTACACGGTTCGCTAGTTGTCAAACCATAGCGCAAAGAAATTACGTCTTTCTCCCGTGGAGTTAACACGTCACCCAATACTTCCCAAATCTCCTGACGCATCATGTTTTCGTTCATTTTTGCTTCTGGAGACAGGTTATCTTCATCTTCTAACAAATCCATCAATTCCGTGTCTTCTTCTTTACCAACGCGGTGGTTGAGAGACAGTGCTTGACGGCGTAATTGTTGTAATTGGCGTAGTTGTTGGACATTAATTTCCAACGCTTCTGCCATTTCAGCTTCGGAAGGATTTCGACAGAGTTTTTGCTTGAGTTCTCGTTGTGCTTTTTTGAGTTTATTAAGTTTTTCAACAATATGAATTGGTAGCCGGATTGTTCGCGCATCATTAGCGATCGCTCTGGTAATCGCTTGTCTAATCCACCAATAGGCGTAAGTAGAAAACTTATATCCTTTATCTGGATCGAACTTTTCTGTAGCGCGATTTAAACCCATTGCTCCTTCCTGAATTAAATCCAGAAAAGGCACTCCCCTATTTAGATATCGCTTGGCAATAGAAACTACTAATCTCAGATTAGAGCGAATCATTTTGCGTTTCGCTACTCTACCTTGATACAAGCGACTTTCTAATTGCTTTTCCGTCATTTCTAGCTCAGAAGCCACTTCTAATTTGCTAGGTTCTTGTCCCAATTTTAACTGCAAATTAGCTTGTAATTCCCTAATTTCTTCGAGAAACCTAACTCGCCGTGCTAACTCCACTTCTTCATCGGGTTTGAGCAGCGGATAACGCGCCATTTCTTTAAAAAATGCGCCTACAGCATCATCATGTTCGGTCTTATTGTATCCCGAAGGACGAGCCGCTGCCATCTCATCTCCATCACGTTCCTCCGATTCCAAATTTTCTACTAAAATTGGAGGCTCATCATCACTTACTGCATCTAAATTCTCCAGTAATAGTTCTTCACTATCAGCAGTATTCTCCAGTATTTCCATTTTTCCCAATTCAACAATATTCATAGTTTCCTTTAGGGATTGTTGCTTTGTTTGGTACATAATTTACTTACAGCTACTCGTTTGAGGCTTGGTAGTTTTCCCTAAGGGACGAATGCACCCGTTTATATAGCCAAATACAAGGTCATGCTAATTTCTCTTCAGGAATAAAAATTGCCTAGTACCTAACTAACTCAGGGTTACAGTTAGATACAAGCTATAATTTAACTGGCCTTCGCACCCAACAAAACTTGCTTATCAGGCTGACAACAGATATATTCTTCATTTTTTTCTTAATTACCAAATATGTCAAACCCCCTCAAACTTTCTCAACTTAACAAATGTAAAAATCTCAGCTAACTATCCAAATTTCTTAAATCTTCATATATCTTTCTAAATATTTTTAATGTCTAGGTGCTGGAAGTCACTGGATAGAACGAGAACCTGGTGTTGGGGTTATGCATTCCCGATTGTAAGTTACCCTGATAATACAAAATACAATAATGGCAGCTTAATTTCGGGATATTCTTATTTGTATAAAAGCATCTCATATGCATAAAGGGTTGAATATCTATCGATAGGCGGAAAAAGGCTACTCCCTATTTAGTAGATAGAGCCACTTTTGCAGCGATAGGCAAAATGCTTTTATTTGTATAGAGAACCCCAAATATTTATTGCATGTAAAGTTGATACGAATTTGTCTAGTAGATTACATAAGAGGAAACTTATCAAGTATTATGAAGAATAACAGTATTGAGAAATACCATTTATGTCTAACAAAGCAAAAAAATAATGTTGAGTTAGTAAAAGCTAGGTGAGTAAAATATCTAACAATTAAATCAGCAACTATGTATATTAATGACCTAAATTTATCTTCTTTAGTAGTAGCAGAACCGGGAGAATCTTATCACTCAGGCGTAACTCTTAATGCTTGGGTTGAAGTACTGGTAGACTGTCCAGGAACAACAACAGAAGTAGAAAAAGGCCCAAATCTATACCTGTATCGATTGCCAACTGGGTTAGAAGTCAAACCTGGAGATATTTTGAATGTGCCATTTGGTGCACAACATCTAACAGGAGTAGCCATTAGATTAGTGGCAAAACCTCCAGCAGATTTACCGCTAGAAAAAATTCGGGATGTGGAAGATGTTATTCAAAAGAAATTTTTCCGCGATAGTTATTGGACTCTGATGGAACGGGTATCGCAGTATTACTACACACAAATGATTCAGGTAATACGTACAGCGCTACCACCAGGATTATTGGGGCGCTCGCAGCGTCGTATCCGCTTAACTGTAGCTGGTGCATCAGTGTCTACTAACACTAATATTAATGGTTTGTTAGATACACCTTTGATGCGTGTTATTCGCCAACCTTATTCTTGCCTGATTCAGTTTTATTTACTTAATACAATCGAAAATAATAATTTGATTAAAATTTTGGCTTTATTAAGCTTTCAAAGTTTAGTAGCCAAAGTTAACAATAAAGATGCTAATAGAATTCTGCAACTTCTACAGCAACAATCAGACGGAGATTATAGCTTTCGGTACTTACAGAATCAAGTCCCACGAGCTTACCAGGCAGTCCGCGAACTATTGCGACGAGGTTTAGTAGAAAGTTACTTAGAACCGCCCCAACTAACTAAACCGAAATTTGAAAAAGCAGTGACGCTGGTGGGAAGTACACTTGACCGTGACTTAACGACTCGCCAACGAGAAATTTTAGAAGTCCTGCGGCGTCGTGGTGGGGAGTTGTGGCAAAGTGAATTATTGCAAGTTTGCAATGCTAGTTCCTCTATCGTCAAGACATTAGCACAAAAGGGTTGCATCGTCATCGAAGAACGGGAAGTATTGCGAACAGAACAAAGCCCAGCATTAGCTCAAGATCGACCAAAGACATTAAATGCAGATCAAGCTAGCGCCCTAGCCACAATCCAGGCACTAAATGGATTTGCTCAAGTTTTGTTGCATGGGGTGACAGGTTCGGGAAAAACCGAAGTATATTTGCAAGCGATCGCTCCACTACTCAACCAGGGTAAATCTGCCCTTGTTTTAGTCCCAGAAATTGGACTCACGCCCCAGCTAACCGACCGTTTTCGCGCCCGATTTGGCAATAAAGTTAGCGTTTATCACAGTGCCCTCTCAGATGGCGAACGTTACGACACCTGGCGACAAATGATTGCAGGAGATCCCCAAGTTGTCATAGGCACCCGCAGCGCCATTTTCGCTCCTTTGCCCAACTTGGGTTTAATCATCTTAGACGAAGAACACGACAGCAGCTTCAAGCAAGACTCACCGATCCCCACCTACCACGCCCGCACCGTCGCCCAATGGCGAGCCGAGTTAGAAAATTGTGCCTTGGTTTTAGGTTCCGCCACCCCTTCCTTGGAAAGTTGGCTGACTGTGAAGGAAGAAGACGCGGGGAAAGAAGGACACGAAGACACAGAGAATTTATCACAAACACTCTTTGCGTCCCCGCGTCCCCCCCTCCCCGCGTCCTCTTATTACCTCTCCCTCCCAGAACGCATCAACTCCCGCCCACTACCGCCAGTGGAAATAGTGGACATGCGTGAAGAATTGCAGCAGGGAAATCGTTCTATATTTAGTAGATCCTTGCAAGAAGCTTTGCAACAGCTAAAAGAAAGACAGCAGCAAGGAATTTTATTTATCCATCGCCGGGGACACAGTACCTTTGTATCTTGCCGCAGTTGTGGCTATGTCTTGGAATGTCCTTACTGTGATGTGTCGCTGGCATATCACCACACCGAAGAAGGAGCGCCAGAATTATTGCGGTGTCATTACTGTAACTATACGCGATCGCATCCCAAATTTTGCCCCGATTGCAGTTCTCCTTATCTCAAATTCTTCGGTAGCGGTACTCAGAAAGTCACCCAGGAACTAGCGCGACAATTCCCAGAATTGCGCTTGATTCGGTTTGATAGCGATACCACCCGCAACAAAGGCGCACACCGTACCTTACTTACGCAGTTTGCCAACGGCGAAGCAGATTTATTAGTAGGTACGCAAATGCTTACTAAAGGTTTGGATTTACCGCAGGTGACACTTGTGGGCGTTGTCGCCGCCGATGGGTTGCTAAATTTATCAGATTATCGTGCCAGCGAACGCGCATTTCAAACCTTGACTCAGGTAGCTGGACGTGCTGGCAGAGGAGACGATCCGGGTAGAGTTATTGTACAAACTTATACTTCAGAACATGCAGTAATTCAAGCGGTGCGATCGCACGATTATCAGTCTTTTTCTCAGGCAGAATTAGAACAGCGCCAAGCCCTTAATTATCCCCCCTACGGAAGGTTAATTTTATTGCGCTTGAGTAGTCTCGATCCCATTCAAGTGCAGAATACAGCCCAAATAATCGCTACAGCTTTAAGTGCAAATGAGGAATTAGAGATATTGGGGCCAGCACCAGCGGGTATTTTACGAGTTGCTAATCGTTATCGTTGGCAAATATTGATTAAATTCGCTCCTGATGAATTGCCGCAATTACCAGATTGGGAACAAGTGCGATCGCTTTGCCCCCAATCTGTTAGTTTGACAATAGACGTAGACCCATTAAATATTATGTAATTTTTTTTGGTAAAAAATAGATAAATAGTTTCTGGTTGAACTTTTTAAGTATAGTCAGATCCCCAACTTCTTAAATAAGTCGGGGATCTATAAGCCCTCATAACTAATGCGATGAACCACTAGTAGTCTGTTTCATTAATTTTGCTGGGTTAAAAGAACGAACCACAAAGGACGCAAAGAGCGCAAAGGAAGAAAAATTAAGAATGAGTTTACCCCTCGTAACTAATGCGATAGACCACTAGTGGTCTGTCCCATTAATTTTGCTGCGTGAATTAACTTTTTAACTTCTTTTGTTCTTTTTCTTTGCGTACTTTGCGTACTTTGCGGTTCGTTCCTTAAAACCCTCAGAATTAATGCGATAGACCACTAGTAAGTAGTGAAATGAGTAGCATTTAAATTCGATGCCGTAATTCCAGTTAACAAAGCAAGACTTACAGTGCCAATCTTAATCAAAGTATCATTATTACTCTGAGTAATAGACAAATTGGAATAGCTTATACCACTTGATAAAGCAATCAAATCTTCATTAATGTTGAAATCTTTGATTGTATCTCTACCTTCACCTTGGACAATCACAAAGATATCACTACCTGTGCCCCCCGTGAGATTATCAATACCCAAACCGCCGTAAATGCGATCGTTTCCTCCTCCACCAACAATGATGTCATTACTAGCAAAGCCAAAAATCAGATCGTCTGAGCTAGTTCCTTGTAACGGGTTATCAGTCTTAGATGTACCAGTGATAATGCTATTAATTTGGTTGTCACTTTTAATGTTAACGACATCAACATCGTCAACGATTAAATTGTTATATTTGGCATCACTACTAACTGCTTTGGCAGTAATAATTTGGTAAGCAATATTATCATCTGCAATACCATCATTAACACCTGTCACCGTGATGATTTGGGGCGTATTCCAGTTAGCTGCGGTAAATGTAACGCTAGAAACTGAAATAGTACCTTCATTCACATTGGAACTACTCAAACTTATGGTGACATCAGCAGTGGGTTGACTAGTAAGTTGAATATTAAAGTTAGCAGTACCACCAGCTTCGGTAGTTACTAGTCCAACGGCAGGAGAGATGGTGAAACCCGCTGTATCGTTGTCAGTAATAGTACCAGTAGCTTGGTTATCAGCGATGCTGGCGTTGGTGGGGTTTGTGAGATTGACAAAAAACCGCTCGCTGGATTCGGCAACAAAATCGTTGAGAATCGGTACGCTGATTGTTTGAGTGGTAACTCCAGGGTTGAAAGTCAGGGTTCCTGTAGCAGAGGTGTAATCAACGCCAGCGATCGCAGTATCATTACTCGTATTGTATTGGACTGTGATTACATCACTGCTGAGGTTGGAGAGTTTGACGGTAAAAACAAAATTGCCACTGGCTTCGGTACCGCTTTTATCTAGGATGGAGATAGCGGGTATATTGTCATCGTCAACTATGGTAACTGTGCCTGAAGCGATCGCACCTGTTTGCTTGGGGTGACTCAGGGTCAGATTAATGGTTTCGTCAGCTTCAGTAACCTTTTCACCCACAACATTTAATGTAATAGCCTTTGTTGTTTCCCCAGCAGCAAAAATTACAGATCCAGATACACCACTTGTAACGCCTGCAACTTTAATAGTGTTGTAATCGCTGCTCAAAGTTGCCGTGCCATTCAGAACATAATATACAGTACTGGCAATGCTAGTATCGCCACTACGGTTAACAGTGAAAGTGACAAGTTTGGTACCACTATTACCTTCGGTCACAGTTGCGCTAGCAGTTGAAATGGCGTAATTAACATTAGCAGGAAGAACAAAGTTAGTATCGCCTATGTGATTTAATGGTTGACCAGTAAAATTTTCAGGAGATGTATTAGTAGCAGTGCCTAATGTCAAATTCGGCGCTGTGCCAGTAACTACACTTGCCACCCAATCGGAGGCTGCTGAACCTGTGGTATTACCTGAACGCCCTACATATCCTGCTGTAAATGAGGTATTTACAACTGTGGCATTAGTTGGAACTGTGCCTCCGGCATTATTTCTAAATACAATCGAGCTGTATGCTATGTCTGTAGTTCCCCCGTCTAAAACTGAAACTGAATCCAGTACAATCCAATTTGAGTAAGTATCACCATCAGCAATACCATCATTATTTGAGTCAATATCATTGCTAAGAGTGGGTTTAGTAGTAGTTTGAATCAACAAGAAGCTAGCAGAGCCATTTTCTATGTTAGTTGTTGTACCAGTATCACCACTGTGACCTATTGAACTGGAGGTTGAACCTGAGGTTCCGTTTCCCCATCCACTTCCATTTCCACTATTAGTTAGGACATTTGCACCTGGGTTGACTGTATAAGCATTGCCTTTTTGCAACAGAACTAACAACCCATTGCTTCCAAATTGCTTACCAGACAAATCAAAAATATTCTGAATATCGCCAGGATTGGGGGAGCCAGAATCACCCTCAATTGCAACTAAATAAGTTCCCGGTGCTAGAGTCGCACCTGGGGTTCCACGCAATTCGATGTATTCATTATTAGCTGAGGTATTGAAGAGAATTTCGTTGATAAGTATCGGTTGAGGGGGAACAGGTTCATAGGGTTCATCAGAATTATAAAATAGCAGCGAAACATTTTTAGATTCACTGTTTGCCACCGCTAAGTCAGATTCACCATCCTTGTTGAAATCGCCTACGGCAAGAGAATAAGGTTTTGTGCCCACATTAAAGTTAGAGGCACTTCCAAACCCACCATTGCCATCTCCCAACAGCACTGAAACCGTGTCTGAGCCTGCATTTGCCACTGCTAAGTCAGATTTACCATCATTATCGAAGTCAATCACTGTAACAGATACAGGATTTAACCCCACATCAAAGTTAGTAGCAATTCCAAAGCTGCCAGCACCATTACCTAACAATATTGAGACATTATTAGAGTCATAATTTGCCACCGCCAGATCCAATTTGTTGTCTTTATTGAAATCCCCTGAAACGACAAAATTAGGATTTATTCCCACATTAAATTCGCCGGCAATGTTAAGAGTGCCATTAAGATTTCCCAAAAAGATTGAGACATTATTGAAGTAAGAACTCGTCACTGCTAGGTCAGATATTCCATCCTTGTTGAAGTCCCCCGCGGTGACAGAACTAGGACGGCTGGGAACTTTAAAGTTTTTGGGAGTTGCAAAGCCTCCAATACCATCTCCCAAGAGTAGCGAAATATTTTGGGAGCCATTGTTTGCCGTTACAATATCAGACTTTCCATCCTTGTTGAAGTCACCCACTGTCAGGGATATAGGAGATGATACTGATGGCAAAGCAAAATTGACAGCAGGCCCAAAACCGCCAGTGCCCTTAGTGTCTCCAAACAATACTGAGATGTTATTCGACAAAGTGTTTGCTGTTACCAAATCCAATCTGCCATCTTTGTCAAAGTCGGCTACAGCGAGAGAAGAAGGACTTAACCCATTGAACCCGACCACACTAAAGGTGCTAGCAGGTTTAAAAGTGCCATCACCCTTTCCCAAAAGTACCGAAACAGTGCTGGAGGACTTGTTTGCCGTTACTAGATCGATATTACCGTCTTTATTAAAGTCGCCGGTAACGATGGAATAGGGTCTTAATCCCACAAGAGGTGCAATGGTAATGCTGGCAGTCTCAGTTGCACTACTGTAGGCTGTAGTGTCACCACCAACACCGGGATCTATACTAACAGTGCCACTGGGGTTCCCGTCTGAAGTATCCCAAGCGCGGAAATTAATTGTAGCCGTGCCGTTGTAGCCAGGTTTAGGGACAAACCGGATTTTTTCTGTATCTTTGAGCAATGTAGCAGAAGTCTGGGATACAGCGAAATTCATCCAGTTGATGCCGCCATCTGTGGAGTATTGCCAAGTACCGTTGGTATTATTTGCACCAATGACGGCAATTCCTTCGACTGCATTCGTGTCTGCATCAGTGATGGGGTTGCCACCTGCACCTGTAGCAAGGAGCGCAGAAATTAAGATACCGGCGTTCTCGGCATCGGTTAAGTCTTGGGTAATGGTAGGGAGTTTGGGATTACCCGTATTGTTGAGTGTTGGTGCTGTGTTGGATGATAATAAAATTGAGCTATAAGCCTTCGTTGTCTCTGGTGTCAAAGCTAAATCTGACTCAATGGAGCCAACCTTAACTTCTAAATCCCAGTTACCCCCCAACTCGGCATTACCCGTGATGTCATCAGAAGCTGCCACATCTGCGCCTGTGATTTGGCTCAGAAGTTGCACAAAAGTTTGATCGAAAGATGCCACGTTACAACCGTAAAGCAGAATGTCGGCATCCTCAGTTAAATAATTTCTCCACTGTTGCAATTGATTGGTGTAGGAGTTCAAATTGTTGACATTGAGTTGGATTGCTCCTAATTGCAAACTTCCGCTACTGCCGTGGGAAATAATCTGAACTGATTGGTATGTGCCACCCTGCAAAGCTTGAGTTATTTGTTCTACCCCATCTTTATTGGAGTCAAGGATTACTACACTAGTGCCTGGTTGGATGCCAGCAATCAAACTTTGGTAGTCGATAACTGCTTGATCGATAAAAATAATATTTTGGTTTGGCATTTGTAATTCCTCAGTAAAATTAATTTGCGTTTTAGAAGTTTTGTTTTCTGGCAGTTGCAGCCTGATTATTAGACCCGCCTTGAAAATACGTAGTAGAGATTAGTCACACAGCGCTAAATGTCCGCTTCTGTACCTAAATTGAATCGGTAATTATAAGGTTCGTTTTGAGGTCAAACAGAAAAAAGTAGTATGATAATTAAGTACAAAATTACGCTAAAAATCCTATATTTTCTACTGTATTATTACTGCGATCGCTCAAATATACTAAAAGTTAAATTTTAGAGTTTAGTTATAAACTTAAATACTTTAAATTTCCATATTTAAATGAGTCAACGTCTTGTCAGATAAACTTGATAACAGTAAAATCACTAAAATTAGAGTTTTTAAAAGCCAAATATGTAATTTAATTAATATAAAAAATTGATCAAGCCGATTCATTTAGATCAATCGGCTAAAGTTGCTCTATTGGCGTCTTGCTACACTGTAGTAATCCTAAATCATTTGTACGAGAAAAAATCGCTGGAAAGCCAACAAATACCTTCTTTTAATATCCGTATTTTCTCACGTTTTAATTCTGATTACTATAGTAAGTAATGAAATTGCTAGCGTTTATAGTTGATGCCATAATTCCAGTTAATAAAGCAAGATTTTCGTTACTAGAAGTAACCTTAATCAAGGTATCATTACCACTCTGAGAAATAGACAAACCTGAGTAGCTCAAACCACCCGATAAAGCAATCAAATCTTCACTAATGTTGAAATCTTTGATTGTATCTCTACCTTCACCCTTGGCAAGCACAAAGATATCATTACCTGCGCCTCCTGTAAGATTATCAGCACCCAAACCGCCGTAAAGTTGATCGTTTCCGTCACCACCAACAATTACATCATTACCAGCAAAGCCAAAAATCAGATCGTCTGAGCTACTTCCCTGTAAGTTATCAGCCTTGGCTGAACCTGTGATAATACTATTAACTTGATTGCCATTTTTAATGTTGACGACATCAATATCGTCAGGGTTGAGATTGTTATATTTAACATCATTACTAACCGCTTTAGCAGTAATAATTTGGTAAGCAATATTATCATCTGCAATGCCATCATCAACACCTGTAACCGTGACCATGTGCGGTATATTCCAGTTAGCTGCGGTAAATGTCACGCTAGAAACTGAAACAGTACCTTCATTCACATTGGAACTACTTAAACTTAAGGTGACATCGGCAGTGGGTTGGCTATCGAGTTGAATACTGAAGTTAGCGATGCTACCAGCTTCGGTAGTTACAAGCGCATTGGTAGGAGAGATAGTAATACCCGTTGTGTCGTCGTCAGTAATCGTACCAATACCTTGGTTATCAGCAATGGTAGCGTTGGTGGGATTTGTGAGATTGACAAAAAAGCGCTCATTGGCTTCGTCAACAAAATCGTCGAGAATCGGTACTGTGATTGTTTGAGAAATAACTCCAGGGTTGAAAGTCAGGGTTCCTGTGAGTGGGGTATAATCAACCCCAGCGATCGCACTATCATTACTAGTGTTATAACCGACTGTAATTACGTCACTGCTGGCATTAGAGAGTTTGACGGTAAAAACAAGATTGCCACTGTCTTCCTTGCCGCTTTTATCTACGATGGAGATAGTGGGTTGGGTGTCATCGTTAACTATGGTAACTGTGGCTGGAGCGATCGCAACTGTTTGGTTTGGGTAACTCAGCTTCAGATTAATGGTTTCGTCAGCTTCATTGACCTTTTCACCCACAACATTTAATGTAATAGTCTTTGTTGTTTCTCCAGCGGCGAATTTTACAATCCCAGACGAACTACTTGTGACACCTGCAACCTTAATACTGTTGTAATCACTGTTAAAAGTTGCTGTGCCATCGAGAGCATAATTTACGGTAGTAGCAACGCCAGTATTACCACTGCGAGTCACGGTGAAAGTGACAGTTTTGCTACCACTATTACCTTCAGTCAAAGTTGGGGTAGCAGTTGAAATCGCGTAATTTACATTAGCAACAGGACCAAAGTTAGTATTCCCTATATGATTTAGCGGTTGACTAGCAAAGCTTCCAGGTGATGTGTTAGCAGCAGTATTTAATGCCAGATTCGGTGCTGTCCCAGTGATTACACTTGCCACCCAATCCGAGGCTGTTGAACCGATGGTATTGCCTGAACGCCCTACATATCCGGCAATAAATGAGGTGGCTACAACTGTGGCATTAGTTGGAACTGAAGCCCCAGAACCTTTTTTAAATACAATCGAGCCGTATGCTTTGTCTGTGGTTCCCCCATCTAAAACCGAAACTGAATCTAGCACAGTCCAATTTGAGTAGACAGTACCATCAGCACTACCATCGTTATTTGAGTCAATATCATTGCTCAAGGTAGGTGCAGTAGTAGTTTGAATTAGGAAAAAGCTAACAGACCCACTTTCGATGTCGTTTGCACCTTGATGACCGATTGAACTTGAGGTTCCGTTCCCCCATCCGGCTCCGCTTCCAGTATTAGTAACTACATTAGCGTTCGGGTTGGTTGTATAAGTATTACCTTTTTGCAGAAGAACCAGCAAGCCATTGCTACCAAACTGTTTACCAGACAAATCAAAAATATCTTGAACATTGCCAGGGTTAGTAGCCGAATCACCCTCAATGCCAACTAAATAAGTTCCAGCTGCTAGAGTCGCACCGGGAGTTCCACGCAGTTCGATATATTCTTTCGGGCTATCTGTACTAGGGGGGTCAAACAGAATTTCGTTGATTAGTGTCGGGATAACGACATCATCATTAATGATGTCTACTTGAGCAGAACTGGTAGTAATTGTTGAGCTTTCCGGCGCAGTTGTCAGGTTGGGATTACTGAGAGTAACAATAATATTTTCATCAACTTCAACTGTATACTCACCTAAAACATCCACTGTAATCGTCTTTGTCGTTTCCCCAACTGCAAAGCTTAAAGTCCCCGATGAAGCAGTTCCTCCATTGGTAACCTGAATATTGTTATAGTCACTGTTTAAAACTGCTGTACCGCTAAAGGCATAATCCACTGTACTCGCCACGCCAATACCACCACTGCGAGTGACGGTAAAAGTAACAGATTGAGTACCGCTATTACCTTCAGTTAAAGTTGGGGTGGTGGAAATTCCGTATTGAATTGCATCATTAGCAGCAATATTTATAGTAGCTTCAGCGATCGCCCCAGCAACAGCCCCCGTGATTGTACCGAAATTGAGTACAAGGATTTCCGCATTCTCAGGTAAATCGTCTGGTTGAATGGGGAAAACTATTGTTTGGCTTAAACTTGAACCTGTTGCCCCAGCACTAAAAGTAAGACTAAGGGGTGAAAATATGTAATCGTTGCCACTGCTAGCAGTGCTACTGTTGTTGATGAGAATGGGAACTGTAACTTCAGTATCGGGAGTCACGTCTAAAGTAACGGTAATAATTACCTCAGTAGTAGTACTACCTTCTGTAGTGTTGTAGGTAGCAGCACCAAAGTTAACTTTTACGGGTGCAGTAGTATTGAGTGACACTGAAACGTTACTGGAGCCTGAATTAGCCGCTACTAAGTCCAAGTCGTTGTCTTTGTCAAAGTCCCCCACTATCACCGAAGTAGGATTGCTTCCCACGTCAAAATTACTGGCAGTCCCAAAACCACCACTGCCATTGCCCAACAGTACTGAAACTTGGTCAGAGCCATAATTAGCCGCTGCTAAATCCAAGTTGCCATCTTTGTCAAAGTCCCCCACTATCACCGAAGTAGGATTGCTTCCCACGGTAAAATTGCTGGCAGCCCCAAAGCCACCGCTACCATTACCCAACAACACTGAAATGTTGTTAGAGCCATAGTTAGCAACTACTAAGTCAGAGTTGCCATCTTTGTTAAAGTCCCCCACTGTCACGGAATAGGGGTTGTTTGCCACATCAAAATTACTAGCAGCCCCAAAGCTACCAGCCCCATTGCCTAACAACACTGAAATGTTGTTGGAGCCAGAGTTAGCCACCGCTAAGTCAGAGTTGCCGTCTTTGTTAAAGTCCCCCACTGTCACGGAATAAGGATTGTTTCCCACAATGAAACTAGCAGCAACGTTAAAACGACCACTGCCATTGCCGAACAACACTGAAATGTTGTTGGAGCCAGAGTTAGCCACCGCTAAGTCAGAGTTGCCGTCTTTGTTAAAGTCTCCTACTGTCACGGAATAAGGATTTTTCCCAACACTAAAGCTTGTGGCAGCCCCAAAACCGCCATTGCCATCACCCAACAACAGTGAAACTTTGTCTAAGCCATAGTTAGCTACTGCTAAGTCGGAGTTGTTGTCATTATTGAAGTCTCCGACTGTTACCGAAGCGGGACTGCTTCCCACACTAAAGCTTGTGGCAGCGCCAAAACCACCACTACCATTGCCCAACAACACTGAAACTTTGTCCAAGCTATAGTTAGCTACTGCTAAATCAGAGTTGCCATCTTTGTTAAAGTCCCCCACTGTTACGGAACGGGCATCGCTTCCGACATCAAAGTTGCTGGCAGTTGCAAATGATAAGGGTAATATTGAGCTATAAGCATTCGTGACTTCTGGTCTCAAGCCTAAATCTGACTCAATGGAGCCAATTTTCACTTCTAAATCCCAGTCACCACCCAACTCGGCACTACCGGTGATGTCATCAGAAGCTGCCACATCTGCCCCTGTGATTTGGCTCAAAAGTTGCACAAAACTTTGATCAAAAGATGCCACACTGCAACCGTAAAGCAGAATATCAGCATCCTGTGTTAAATAATTTCTCCACTGTTGCAATTGATTGCTGTAGGAGTTCAAATTGTTGGCATTGAGTTGAGTTGCCCCTAGTTGCAAACTTCCTACACTACCGTGAGAGATGATTTGAACTGATTGGTATTCCCCACTTTGCAAAGCTTGAGTAATTTGTTCTACTCCATCTTTATTTGAGTCAAGGATTACTACACTAGTCCCTGGTTGAATGCCAGCAATCAAGCTTTGATAGTCGATAACTGCTCGATCAATAAAGACAATATTTTGATTTGGCATCTGTAATTCCTCTATAAAGTTCCTTGGAATTTTAGAAGTTTTGTAATTCTTGTTAGCCGATAAAACTTGGGAACTCGAAAATGATGGATTTAGCCACGCAACACTAAATAGGAAGCAAATGCCTAAACATACGCTTCCATAGGTAAATAAAATAAGTAATTTAACCTCTTTTTATGGAGGTAAAACAAAAAAGTCTCATATAGTAACTCAGGATAAAATTATGCTAAAAAAATAATAATTACTACAGTATTATTACTGTAATAACTAAAATGCGCTAAAAATGGTATTAATGTAGTAAAAGTAAAAGGCTTGACTGGAATCATTGATGAATGTGGGAATACCTCGACTATCGGCGATCGCCACATTCACAACACGATAAAAATTGATAAAAAATGTCTTGTTAGCTTCAAATTTTTTATCAATTCTGATACAAAGGCTAATAATTATTAAAGAGTTACCAATATTAAAAATTACTAGCCAATGTCAAGATCCAATTTACATATTTTTACTGTTTGATTAATAATTCTGGTGCTACTAATCCTTTTTGGATAGCTAAGACAGCAGCTTGAGTGCGATCGCGTACTTCTAATTTCTGCAAAATTGCATGGACGTGAACCCGCACTGTACCAGGGGCAATGTAGAGAATTTCAGCAATTTCTTGATTGCTTTTGCCTGCTGCTACCAGTGCTAAAATTTCTTGTTCGCGCTTTGTTAAGGGATTTTCTATAGTTTCTTCAGTTTTTGTGGGTAGCACCGTCGTAGAATTCCCCTCAAAAGCTGCCCTAATTTCTGTTGTTGCCGTTTGATCCCACCAAGAAGCCCCTGCTGCAACCGATCGCACTGCTAATATCAGAGACTCAGCAGCAATACCTTTGAGGCAGTAACCTTGTGCCCCAGCAGCAATTAACCGTGAAATCAGAGGTTTTTCGGAACGAGACGTTAAAACGAGAATTGGTAATTTTGGGTGCTTCTGCTTGATTTGACGGCAGGCCTCAATGCCGCCAATTCCCGGTAAACCGATATCCAGTAAAACCAAATCCAAAGGATAATGATTGGCTAATTCTACAGCTTGTTCTCCATCTTCTGCCTCTGCAACAATTTCCAAACTACTTTCTTGTTGCAACCGCATCCGCAGACCAAGCCGAAATAATTCATCATCTTCAACGAGTAAGATTTTTGTCATTTGTTATTGGTCATTGGTCATTTGTCATTTGTTATTGGGCATTAATTAGTTATTCTTTGTCCCCCTGCTTCCCTCACTCTCTCATCTCTTCAACTCCCTGGCGGTGGACAAGCAGGGAGTCGGAAACCAAACACAGCGCCTCGTGGTGAACGATTTTCTGCCCAAATTGTACCTCCATGAGCTGTAATTATTTGCCTGGTTAAATAAAGCCCTAGTCCCGATCCTGAGAGGTGGCGATCGGTATGTCCTTGATAAAACCTCTCAAATAAGTGGGGTAACTCTTCTTCGGTAAAGCCGGAACCAGTGTCGAGTATTTTTACCACTTGCTCGTTAGAATAACTTTCAAGTACTACTTCCACTTTACCGCCACGGGGAGTATGGTTAATGCCATTACTCAACAGATTGGTGAAAACTCGCCCCAGTTGCAATGAATCACCGTTTACCCAAAGAAAGCTGCGAAAATCTGATTCGCCATAGTGCAGAGAAATATAAACCTGACGTGTTTTTGCTAGTTCCATGAGGGTGGCTATTACATCTTCTGCCACAGTTACTAAGTTAATAGGCGATCTTTGTAGTTTCAGCCCTTCGGCATCGTTGCGGTAGACATCTAAAAGAGTTTGAACTAATTGCAGTGTACTGCGATGACTACGAGCCATTGTTTGCAGGACTTTTGCTTGCATTGGGGTGACTTCACCAAATTGCTCATTTTGAAAATATTGCAGGGTTTCAATTGCCCCAAGTAAGGGGGTTTTCAAGTCATGAGTGAGGGTAGAAATAAAATCTTCACGCATTGCAGCTAGTTGTTCTTGGGAGCGTAATTGTGCTTGGGTATAAGCGATCGCTTCTTCATTGCGACGGTTGCGTTCGCTTAATGTCGCAGTTACCACTAACGCTAATACTGCAATTAACCTATTTGCTAAGGTTGGAAGATTAATTATTTCTCTTCCTGGGACAAACAAATTTAATAATGTTAATCCTGTAGCCGCAAGAGTCACCCCGAATACTCCTCCCCGATTTAATCGAGAATCTGCTAATAAAATGGTCGCTATGTAAAGGTAGCCAAATACGTACTCAGGCGGTGTTATGTATTCTAAGACTATGACTATGATAAAGGCGATCGCTATTAGTAAATATGTCTCAGCACGCTCTTTAATCGATTTCTTTATAGTCAATAATCGACTTAACATAGTTTTTAATTATCACGATTAATACTAAAAAAATAGGTATAAATTAAATTATTTAAATTTTTAGATTGTTAATAACTTCCTGAATCTGAATTTCGTGAATCCATTACTCGCAACCATTTTTTCATTTGGTATTGATATCAGGCTCTTGATTGTTAAAAAACTCTGTACATCTCTAAAAAGCTGATTTTATACTTCCGTATAAACACGATTAATCGCGTTTTTACTTCCTCATATAAGTTCCAAAATTAAAGAGTATTACTATATTCTGGCTCCTGAATTTTGACTATTAATTAAGGTAGTTATGTTTCCACGTTGAAAAACCTAAAAACATAGCTACCTTTTGCTTTTAAGATAACTACCTTTCTTTTAGTGAGGAGTTGGGAAAAAAGTTAACCTTCAGACTCCTCTGAGATAGGCTCAGATTCAGTTTCCACTTCCACTTCTTTTTCGACTTTAGTTGGAGGTTTAACTGGTTTTGGGCCGCGCATTAGTGCAAGATTAACAGGTGGCTTGTTTTCATCTGCAAAAGATCCTTTTTTACCTTTACCAGACGAGCGATTGCGATCGGGTTTTGAGCTTTTGGGGTTGGATTCAACAGGAGGGGTGGAATCCAAATTTTCCAAATTGGTGTCAGTACTTGCTTGGGACTGACGTTCTGATTTTTTGATTGGGCGTTCTACCATTGTTTGTTTTGATAAATTTACCGAAGAAGAATTCAGAATTCAGGAGCCAGAATTGAGCTTGGGAATTCTGTGCGAATGGACGGAAAATCGAGGTTTAAAGCCCCCGATTGTAAGACGCTCGCGGACTCGCTAACGCTACGCTATCGTGAGGAAGAAAAAATTCTTTCCTGAAACCCCTGACTTCAAGCATGGGGTATTCTGAATTCTGAATTCTGTCTTCTGACTCCTTCTCATAGAATTCATCAACTACCTGAAAAAGCATTCACAACAAATCAGCAGTTAATTTACTAAATGTAGTAATGAGTGCGTTATTAATAGCGTAACGTACTCTATTACCACTACTCAACAAAATTAGGTCGTGCCTGTTGCGTTAGTTTCAACTTTGACTCTAAAACTGCCCAATTTTCCTGCTCAATTAAGTTAGTCAACTCATCGAGGTTGTGGCGATACTGGTGCAGCGATCGCAGCAATGCTTGACGATTATACCGCGCCATCATAATCCCCAACTCTGGATTCCCACCACCCACACGGCTGGTATCCCGAAAACCTGAACTAGCAAGCTTTTGGGCTAATTGCAAAACCTCTGGGTCAGTCTCACTCAAACAAGCAGCAATCAATGAGGAACTAACCATCACGGGTAAATGAGAAATCCAACTCACAGCCCGATCGTGTTGTTCTGGTTGACAATGGTAGATATTTGCTCCCAGCGATCGCACAATTTCTTCGACAATTGTAATTGCAGTGGTTGGTGTTGTGGTAATAGGCGTTAGTACATAAGGTTTATCGACAAATAAATGCCTTTGTGCAGCTTCTATCCCACTATCTGCTGTTCCCGCCATTGGATGACCACCAATAAAATTGTTCCAAAGGGGAGAAATAGCTTCTACTATTTCTGCTTTCGCGGAACCCACGTCAGTCACAACTGTAGTGGGAGACAAATAAGGAATTAATTGTGCAAATTGGGGCACAATAAGTGCTAAAGGTGTACAAATAAATACAACTTCCGCAGCTGCCAAGAGGCTCAAATCCGCTGATGCGCGATCGACACTGCCAAGGGCTACTGCCTTTTGGCAAGTCGATTCACGGCGACTAACTCCTAAGAGCCGATGTCCTTGCGATCGCAAATCAAAACCCAAAGATCCGCCAATCAGTCCCAGTCCTAAAATCCCAATATCCATTTTTTAATTTTGACATTTCATTTTTTACGACTTTACAACTATATAAACTTGGCATCCCAGAGGTAGCATTGATGACTGTAGAGGAATTGCTGGAACAATATGCGGTAGGAGTCTTAAACTTTAGTGGTATTGAACTGTCTGAAGCCAATCTGAGTGGGGCTAAACTCAGTGGCGTGAATCTGAGCAATGCTAATTTAAGTGTAGTTAATTTGAGTGGTGCCAATCTGAGTGAAGCTAACTTGAGTAATGCCAAGTTGAACGTAGCAAGACTGAGTGGTGTGAATCTATGCAGCGCCGTCCTCAACAACGCCAGTCTTAATGTAGCTAATTTGATTCGAGCAGATCTCAGCCGCGCTCAACTTAGGGGAGCTTCACTCATCCGTGCTGAGTTAATTCGCGCTGACCTCAGTCGTGCTGACCTGTTTGAGGCTAACCTCACCAGTGCCGATTTACGAGAGGGGACTCTGCGCCAAGCAAATCTCCGTAACGCTAACTTGAGTGAGGCTGTGTTGAGAGGCGCTTCCCTGACAGGAGCCAACTTAGAAATGGCTAACTTAAACGCCACTGACCTGAGTCGTTGTGACATTACCGGCGCGAATTTGCGAGATGCTGAACTCAGACAGGCAAATCTCAGCCATGCTAACCTCAGTGGTGCAGATTTGAGCGGGGTAAATCTCCGGTGGGCAGATTTGAGTGGGGTAAACCTGAGGTGGGCAGATTTGAGCGGGGCAAAATTGAGCGGGGCAAATTTAATTGGTGCAGATTTAAGCAATGCAAATTTAACGAATACGAGTTTAGTACATGCGGATTTAACTCAGGCAAAATTAATTAGGGCGGAATGGATTGGTGCTGACTTAACCGGAGCAACTTTAACCGGTGCAAAACTTTATGCTACTTCCAGATTTGGTTTAAAAACCGAAGGTATGACTTGTGAATGGGTTGACCTCAGCCCCACAGGCGATCGCTCAATTATCCAAAAGTTTCATTCGGAAGATTCACGAGATTTTTTTAACGAAACGCCCCCAACAATTCGTATTATTATTGATGCAGCCCTAGAACACGAAGCTAACTTTGCTCTTGCTGGTGCCTACTACCAAATTGCTCAGGAATACCGGGGACTCAAACAACCCCCTAGCATGGAAAGTGGTCGTCGCCGTACTATTTTCACCTTCCGCGTAGATAGTGACGAAGCATTATTCCCCACAGCTTATATTGCAATCCTTCCCTTTCTAGATGCGGCATCTACCCAAAAGAATATTTACCAAATGGTGGAAATGATTAATACTGAAGTTGTCGCAAACTCAGATTTAAAATCTTTCAAATTGCCCCATATGGTAAAACAATTAAATATGTATTTAGAGCAAGCCATAACTAAAGCGACAACAATCAAAGAAATGAAAAAAAATCTAGAAGTAGCTGCCAAGTTAAATTTTTGTAAAGCTCCAACCCAAATAATTTTAACAAATTCTAGCGCCCAGACTTTGATTGTGCATGACAATCCTAACTTTGGTAAAAGATTTATTAATCGGTCTTCTCTCAACGCTTCAGTTTATGATGATAAATCTAGTGAATCAGCAAAATATATATTACCTTCTTTAAACATGGTTATAGATTTTGTTAAAGGGTTTCACTATATTAGTCATTAGTTATTGGAAATTGGGCACTTGTACTGAGCGACTTGTGCCGAGCGAACGCGAGTGCGTCTCGTAGAGAAGTCGAGGTAAGCCTAAGTATGGGTCATAGGACATTGGATATTAACTATTAGCTATTAGATAACTGACAAATGACTAATGACTGATGACTAATGACGAATGACAAATGACAAAATTTTGGAGGAAAAATGCGCGATTCCTTTAATAAAATGATTGGTCGAACTCGCTATGTAGTCTTTCGCCTGTTTCTACACTTGGGTGGAGGTGAAGTAGCACCAATTTTGGGAGTATTAAACAGTGCTGGCCGAGATGCGATCGATGCTGATGGGGACTTAGAAGTTTTGGGGCAAGCATTGGTAGAACTTTCCGAAACCCTGTTGCAATACGATGATTACTGGCTTTCGGCTGCCAATGAAGGAGATGTATTTTGGAATGAAGGCGAAGCAGGAGATTATGTTAATGAGTTATTTACTGACTCCGCCCAAAGATATCTCAGTGAACCAGATTACAGTTCTGCTTCCGGGTTTAATGAACCTTTATCTGTACCTGTAACTCGCAACGTCATTGTGATGATTACAGTAGCTTATGAAGGAGAAGTAACACAATTGGAAACTGATCTTTCTAACGTTCAAGCAATCAAGGAAGGATTGAAAGCCCTGATCAATTTGCATTACAGTCATAAACTACGGGCAGTCCAAGTACATTTCTCACCAGCGCAGTTAGGCGATGAACTTACTAGCGATCAGCTGTTGGAATATTATCCTGAATTAGTTCCTTTGTAATACAGCGGATTTCAAGAAAAGTGAAGTAGACAACCATTTGTCTCAAAGCGTAGGGTCAAGTCTGTTTTATGTTGGGTAGTCCGTACTTACTGCTCACATCAGGAAATTGTTAAGCTCGGAGATAGGATGATAATGCAATGATTATGACCATAGTACGTAAATTTACAGTCGTTTTCTTAGCACTGAGTTTGTGTTTAACAACTGTAGCCTGCGGAGGCGGAGAGCAAGCTAGCCCTCCAGCTAAGAACGTTAGCCAAACCTCGACTACCACCAAATTGGGTGATGGTCAGTATCAAATTCAACAAGCTACTTACGACGATGCAACTGGGCAGTATAGCCTATTTTTACTCAACAACACGCCCCCAACCTTTGCAACTGAAAATTTGCAAATGGCACGGCTAACTGATGATGAAATTAAGCAGGGTAAAAAAACTTATCTGAAGGTAGAAAATGGACAGCCAATTTTATATCTGACGGAAGATTTTAAAATTGCCTATGTCCACAACGTTACCGAGAACAAAACTAATCCCGAAACAGGAAGACAAGAAACGGTTGTAGTCCGTCAAGAAAATAGCTTCTGGACACCGTTTGCCGGGTCTGTGGCTGGTAGCTTGGCGGGTCAAGCCATTGGTAGTCTATTGTTTAGACCCCAGTATTATGTTCCCCCTGTCTATCAACCAGGAGGACTGCTGACTGGCTACGGTGGATATGGCAGCAGCTATGGCCAAGCAGTTGAAAGGTATCAAACCCGTTATAACCAACCACCCGCAGCAGTGAGAAATCGCACTGCTTTCCGCAGTACAGGGACAATTAGAAGGTCATATCCCGGTAGTTCAACTGTACGCACACGTACAAATACAGGTAATAGCCGTCCCTCTGGTTCTGGTTTTGGTGGTAGTAACTTGCAACCTTCTGGCAGATCTAGTACTACTAGACGCAATTCTGGTAGTAGTTTTGGCACTGGCCGTCGTTCTTCAGGCAGTCGCTCATTTGGCACGGGTAGACGCCGTTAGTCTATGAAATTCCAAATTGAAAAACAGACTGCCTAGCAACTAAAGTTAGGTAGCATTTGATAAAGAGAAGTCCGAGGGTCGGACTTCTCTTTATATCTCAATGATCTTGGATTGACCTACAGCATTACCTAAGAAAAATGTTTTACAGAAATTGTTTTCAAAATTGAAATATAATACTAAATTTCAGAGTAAATCTATAGAATTCATATTTGATTTTTGAAAAAAATCGGCCTCAAATTTAAAAGGTTGATTCCCTATTTACTATCCCCTACTTCCTGCCTATCTTCCTTGCGCTTTTTTTGTCCTAAAGATTTAAATTAAGCTAATTAAGAGGCGTAATAGCATAGCAAATCAGGGCAAAATCCACGTTCATAAAGATAAGTCAGATAATAAGAAATACTAAAGATAAATATTGTTAAAATCATAGGAATTACTTTATTAATATCTATTTTTTGATTTTTAAACATTTCTAAACAAGACATGAAAATCATCAAAGGCCAAAAGATAGTTGTTGTCAAAAACATCACAAAGGACAAAAATTTATCTTCTGGAGTAGAAGTGGGATGACGTAGGGAAAATATTAACCAATTGGTCAAAAAATAGCATGTCATTAACAGGTAAGCAATAGTTAAACTTAATTCTATCTGATTCACTCTGTGTACTCCTTGAGTTATATGAGATTCACCAAACATCATCCGTACAATGTTATAACATACTTTTCTCAGGAGTCAGTCAGACTTTTATCGATTCTAGATTATGTAGTAATTAAGAGGTTTAATAAATAATAATTTGTTATAATTAATACATTTAATTCAGTGAAAGTATTTGAAACAAGATGTGGCGATCGCTCATACATTTTCCCCTAGCACACACATCTTTTGAATCACGACTAGTTGCATCAAAAATCCAAAATACCAATATATTGGTACTTGCTCAGTCTGGAGAACGATTTTGAGGGAACAGGTAGGCGATCGCAGCGTAACCAGATACGGTGAGTAAACTAACCAAAAAAGCTGCCAGAACAAAGTTAGGCATAAATCCAAAATGCCAAATAAACGTTATATTTAGATACAAATTCCAAATCTTGACGCCCGTCAAAAAATCAAGATTTTGAATACTTTCAAATTAGCAATTCGGTATGACATAGCCGTGACTAGCTGATGTCAATTTCTTGTATTTCAACGGCCAATCCAAAATCCAAAATCCAAAATTTATTGACTTAAGCCAAAGGCAGAAAAAAACGAAACGTACTGCCAATTCCTAATTTGCTTTCTACCTGAATCTGACCGCTTTGTAGTTCAATCAAACGATGGGAAATCGTTAAACCAATACCAGTACCTCCGGAATGGCGATCGCGTGATTGATCGGCTCGCCAGAAGCGCTCAAACACGTGGGGTAAATTTTCTGGGGCGATACCAATACCTGTATCTATAACTGCGATCCACAGTTTAGCTCCTTCAATCTCAGCACGAATAGTAATTGAACCTTCGTTGGTATAACGCACTGCATTACCGAGCAGATTAACCAACACTTGTTCTGTGCGATCGATATCTGCCAATACAGGAGGCAGCACAGACGGACATTCCAAATTCAGAATTGGCCCATCTTCTAACAGTTGGTCAGTAAATTTCTCTACTAATGACTCTAACAACGGACGCAGATTTACCCGTTGTATATTAATTGGCAGATAACCAGCTTCTGCCTTCGACAGTTCTTGTAAATCATTCACCAACCGCTCTAAGCGCCTAGTTTCTTTAGCTAAACGTCGATAAATTTCTGGAGACGCTTCAATTTCTCCATCAGCCAGTTCTTCTAAATAACCGCGCACAACTGTTAAGGGTGTCCGTAGTTCATGGGTCATGTCTCCAATCACTTCTCTTCGCCGCACTTCCACCCCTTCTAAACTGGCTGCCATCCGGTTGAAACTAGCACCTAATCTATTCAGTTCTGGAATGTCATACACTGGTAATCGTGCATCCATCTGACCAGCAGCAAATTTTTGGGTGATTTGTTCCATCTCAGTCAACCGCTGCATAATTCTTCTGGATACCCAGTAACTCAATCCTCCAGCGGCAGTGCTGCCAACTAAAACAGACCAAATAGTGCTTCGCTGCCAAGCAATTTCAAATCCTGTTACCAATTCAGTACGAATATCGATTAAATCAAACCCCTGATTTTCTAGTCGCTCCAAATGCAAGACAAAGAATCGGGGAGAAGAAACTTTGCTGATAATAACTAGACTAGCTACCCCCACTACCATTACTACCAAGTGAGAAAAAAATAGTCGTCCTCTCAGCCCCATCTTCATAACATTTACGCCGTCGGCGAGTCTTCAAATTTATAGCCAACCCCAACAACAGTTTTAATAAAAGTGGGATTTGCTGGGTCAGGCTCAATCTTTTTTCGCAACCGAGCTACATGAGTATCCACTACGCGTTCATCACCAAAAAAGTTATCTCCCCAAAGTTTATCAATTAGTTGCGTGCGGTTCCAAACTCGACCAGGATTGCTGACAAAGGTCGTTAGCAAATTAAATTCTAGGGTAGTTAAGTCGAGAATTTCAGGTTGCTGGGAATTTATCTGCCGACTAGCAGTGCGCTGGTCTACGTCTACTATAAAGTGTTGGGTACGATTGACTTGATGTTGTCCTCCTTGACGCAGACTACGCCGCAATAGGGCCCGTACCCTGGCTACTAACTCTCTGGGGCTAAAGGGTTTAACCATGTAATCATCAGCACCAGTAGATAAACCAATCACGCGATCGATTTCCTCGCCTTTAGCGGTGAGCATCAAAATATAAGGATCTTTTGCGCCTGGTTTCTGGCGAATTCTGGCACAAACTTCCAGCCCATCCAAAGCAGGAATCATTAAATCTAGAATGATTAAATCGGGTGGTTGCTCCTGAAACATCCGTAAAGCATTCATCCCATCACGGCTAATACGGCAGAAAAATCCTTCTTTTTCTAAAGATAGTTGGATTAAATGAGCAATTTCTGGTTCATCTTCAACTATTAAAATATCCATCTAAAATTAACGCCGAATAAAATACGCAGATTTAAGAAGACGCGGGAAAATAGGGCATGGGGCACTTGTACTGAGCGGCTTGCGTTGAGCAACTTGCCCTGAGCATAGCCGTTGGCGCAGCCTCTGGTGGAGAAGGGAGCCGAAGTATGGAGCACTTGTACTGAGCGACCTGTCCTGAGCGAACGCGAGTGCGTCTCGTAGAGAAGCCGTTGGCGCAGCCTCTCGTAGAGAAGGAAGTCGAAGTATTGGGCATTGGGTATGGGAAAAGGCAGAGAGGCACAGGGGAAAGATTACACCTAAAACTCCCCCTGCTCTCTCATCTCCTTGATCTCCCCACTCACCCCTCCCTCTCAGCTAAAGGTTTGAATTTGTTGGAGTTCGGTAACTATAGCCAAGATTAGAGTCTTTTTGAATGTGTGCTTTGATACTATCTAGATCAATAAAACAGTCGGCAACATCAATTAAGCTTTCGCTAGTGGTTGTTTGTAGACTAACGACTTCCACTCTAACCCCCATTCTGCTGACAGCATTCACAGCATAAGCTAGATCTCCATCGCCGCTGACTAATACTGCTGTATCATAGTAAGGAGCTAAAGTGATCATGTCTACAGCAATTTCTACGTTCAGATTTGATTTTTTAAAATTATCTGGCGATACAACGAGATCTTTTGCCACTACACGATAGCCATTACGACGCATCCATAGTAGGAAACCCTGCTGCTTCTCATTGGCGATATCAACCCCAGTATAGAAAAAAGCACGTAAGAGTCTCGAACCATTGGTTAAATGACAAAGCAATTTAACGTAGTCAATTTCTATGCCGAGTTGTAAAGCTGTATGAAATAGGCTTAAGCCATCAATAAAAATGGCAACTCGACCGCGATTCAAGGTATTTAAAATGGAAGTATCAGGTGCAGTATCTCGCATCTTGGTATCTTTACCTTTGATAGCAGTATCGCTCAAGTTTTGCCCTTGCCAATGTGGTTTAGCTTTGAGTACTTTAGATTCATTTAATTCATTTCTTTGTTTGCTAAAATTAGTTATAATCATTGATACCTCTGAATTTTAAATCTGAAAAGGGTTTTAGCTAAATTGTCTATAGTATAGTCTGTGCTGATTTATAACCCTAGCAGGAAATTAACTGAAGTCACTAGATGCAAATAAACTTAACTCATCCTAAATAGAGTCTAAAATACTTTAAGCAAAAGTTTTTCAGCGCTGTTAGAGTTGATTTAACCAGATATCATCTCTAAACGTAAGATATGCTAGTCTTTAGCCACTACAACTGCAAGAGTTGGAAGAAAAAGATATTCCTGCGATGGTAGAAGCTTGAATCTGAGATGCTTGGGTGTTATCGGTCTATTTTTATTTTACCTCTGTATTTTAATGACCTTACAGCCAGGAAGGTTTTTGAATATTTCTTCAATGAGATTTACCCTAAGCTAAGACGCTCAAATTCTAACAGAGTTTGCAGCATTAATAATGTAGTATGCGATCGCGTGCAAAAGAGAAGTTATATTAAGCTATTTGGCTAATATTTAATGCACATTTTATAAAAATTCATTTTAATGACAGAGTAATCATTGATCGGATTCACAACTGAGAATACAAGATTTGCGACTTCTTAAAGAAGTCGCAAATTTAAAGCTTAGCGTTTAGCTAACTTGTTGTTGGATGTGTAGTAAACCTGACTTCCAGTATCGGGTACAAAATGGCAGTTCACACAGGAATTCCATAATGATTTCCAAATTGGTTCGTCTGATTTGCGGAAATACTCACCCATTACTGGTTTTATGGCCTCAGTCGCCTTCAGCAAATTGTAGTGAGGAATGTTAAGGAATATATGGTGAGCAACATGAGTACCAATATCATGATGGATATGATTAATCAAACCATAATCACGGTCAATACTGGAAATCGCACCTTTTAAAAAAGTCCAATCTTCTCCACGATACCAGGGAATATCTGGTTCAGTGTGATGCAAGAATGTCACTAAATCAAGCCAAATTACGAAGACAATGTAAGGTGCAGCGTAATACTTCAGCAACCACATCCAACCCCATAGATAGGTAAGGAAGCCGAGCAAACCTACCATCCCAATCAAAAGAACAGTACTAGTAATGACATCCGATTTTTCTGATGGTTTAAACAGCGAGCTGCTGGGTAAAAAGTGAGAGCCTTCTTTATTGGGAGAACGCTTAAATAAATACACAGGATAAGCCAATAGAAAAACATAATATCGGCCTATTTTTTGTACTAATGGCATTTCCTGATACTGTGATTCGCTTACAGGATACCAGCTTTCATCATTATCGATATGACCGGTATTTTTGTGGTGGGTTCTATGGCTGATTCGCCAACCATGATAAGGAACAAGTATCGGTGTGTGAGAAAGATGTCCAATCAAATCATTCAGCCATTTATGCTTAGAAAAAGATTGGTGTCCGCAGTCATGTCCGACTACAAACAAAGCCCAAAACATTGTTCCTTGCATTAACCAAAAAATCGGAAAGAAAAACCAAGAATCCAGGTAGTAAGCAACTGCGTAAAGCAAACCAATAATCAGGATGTCGCGAAAGAAGTAAAAAAGGGATTTTGTCACATTGGGCTGAAAGCATTCAGCAGGGATCGCAGCTTTCAAATCCTGAAGAGTAAAAGGCAGTTTGGTAGTTTCCCCAGATAATTCACGATTCTGAGGATCGTTGAGCGTGATGATATTTGATTGCACTAGATTCTTTTGTTGAAGATAAATCGGAACTTTATTTGAGCCAAGATAATCTTAGCAAACAAGGCAAAGGTCAAAAATAAAAAGGCAAAACAAACATGAAGTTAAGACTTATTTTTGCTTTTTACCTTTTAATTTTTACTTCTTGACTAGTATGCCCAAGATACTAACTTTCGTAACATCCAAGAGGAAAACTTCTGGCAATTTACCTAACAATTTTGGTAAGTCAAAAATTGCCAGATTTTATTTCAACACACACGATGATAAATGCTCTGGTTGGCTTCAGCAGCTTGAAAAAGTTGGCAATGCTGTTTATCGTTCTGCGTAATATTCCTTGAAAGTCTTATAGCCGACATCAGTTGTGTACAGTTGACATTCGTCTGTAATCTGCTTCATTAAAGACCAAGAAAACTGACATTCATCGTGCAGATAAGACGCCCAATTTTCTTTGATGCTGCTATAAGCTAGCCGCAAATTATAAGAAGGAATAGCGGTGGAAATATGATGAGGGACATGAACATTAATATCGTGGCAGAGGATTTCTACCCAGCGAGGATAATCGCAATGAACAGTCCCAAATAGCTGAGCTAGAGCCTCATTCCACTTGTTTGCTGCCACAAAAGGAACGTCTGAGGCAGTGTGGTGAACGATGGTAAAAGTACTCATCCAAAAGTGGTAGACCAACCAGGGCACTAGCCAAAACTTGACAAATCCCCAAATACCTGTAGTGGCTATCAGAGCCGGGAAAGCGATCGCAGCAAATAATACTACCACAGCTACAGAAAGCTTGATGCTCGATTGGTCTTTGGTTTTGAAATTCCGCCAATCAAAATGCACAACTGCCCAATGTCCAATGGAACCCACCCACCAGAAGCGTTTACGAATGAACAACTCAAAAGCAGACTGTCGGGTTTTATCCCAACCTTCAAACACTTCCGGTCTGATTGGATGCCAAGCGTTGTCCTCATCCAGCTTGTTGGTGTGAGTATGATGATAATTATGCTTAATCCGCCAACTGTGAAAAGGATAAATTAGCGGCATCAAGAAAAAGTGCCCCACCAAATCATTTACCCAACGACGTTTGGCAAATGATCTGTGGCCACAATCATGAGCAATTACAAAAAAACCTGTTAAAGCAGTACCCGTAAAAACCCAAGCTAGGGGCAAAAGAAACCAAGGTGTGATAGTCAGGCTGTAATAGCCCAAAGCAACTGCCAAGACACTGAGTATTACTTGTGCCCAAGCCTTGCGACGGCTTTGGATAAAACATTCCCGTGGCAGCGTTTTGACAATATCTTTGAGCCTGATGTCGGAATTCCCAGACTCGTCGCTTAATTTTTGGCTGTTAATTATTGATGTAGTCATGAACACCTGAAATACAACAAACTCCTCCACCAAGTCATCAAAAAATAACTTGCCGCAAAGTTGCTTAATATTAGCGTCTCGGATTATAGCAACCTAACCTATACAAGCGCACCCGTAAATAATTTTTAAAGGGGATTTTAGAATTAGCGCATGATACTTGGTTGCATAGAAATCTCTTTGTCATTAGTCATTGGGTAAAGAACAACAACTAATGACAAAGGACAAATAATTTACTGCTTTGTTGGAGCCAACTTCACATTAGTAGCCAGACCAACTGCTTGCAGCAATTGAATTGTCATCCAAGTTAAATCAATTTCCCACCATTCCAGCCCGTGACGAGCTGAATATTGAAAAGCATGGTGATTATTATGCCAGCCTTCACCGAAAACTAGTACGGCTACCCACCAGCAGTTAGTTGAGCGATCGCCAGAATCATGGCTTTGATAGCCAAATTTATGAGTAGCGCTATTTACCAACCAAGTGCAGTGGTAAACCCAGACAATGCGGACAAAAATGCCCCACAGAACAAATGGCCAGCCACCCAGAAGCAAAAGCAATACACCCAGAGCAATCTGAAGCAAAATGAAATATTTTTCTAAAAACTGATAAACTGGGTCTTCGGCTATGTCTTTGGTGAAACGAGGAACCTGATCGTGAGAGGGACAAAAATGAATCAGCCAACCCATGTGGCTCCACCAGAAGCCTCTATTAGAATCATGGGGATCTGACTCAGTATCTGAGTGCAAATGATGGATACGATGTGTCCCTACCCACTCGATTGGTCCTCCTTGACAGGCGAGCGTCCCGAAGAAAACCAGGACATACTCTAGCCATTTGGGAGTTTGAAAACTGCGGTGGGTAACAAGGCGATGAAATCCCAGAGTAATACCTAAACCACCACTTACCCAGTAAAGCAACAAACCCACGCCAACTGCCGTCCAGCTAAAGTTACCAGGAACAAAGGCAAACAGCGCACCGATGTGCAGACCAATGAAAAACAGGGTATTAACCCAGTTGATTTGAGGTTTAGTTGAAGTAGCAATTGTCATGCAGTAACCTGAATTGGAATTGTTCGGCCGAATTTGCGCGATCTGAAAATCCGCATACTTATAATTTTTTGTGAACGAGGAACTAATGAACAGCTTGGAACAGCTGCGGCAAGCAGAATACGCACTGTTAGAAATTTTTTCTGGTATTGACACTCAGGTCAAGCATAATCTAAAACGAGTGCTGGATGCCTTTCGTAATCACCGTGTTGGTGCTCACCACTTTGCTGGTGTAAGTGGTTATGGTCATGATGATTTAGGACGAGAAACTTTAGATAAAGTTTTTGCCGAAGTTATGGGTTCCGAAGCAGCAGCAGTGCGAGTGCAATTTGTTTCAGGAACTCATGCGATCGCTTGTGCTTTGTTTGGGGTACTCCGTCCTGGAGATGAGATGTTATCAGTAGTTGGTTCTCCTTACGATACGCTGGAAGAAGTCATTGGTTTACGGGGTCAAGGTCAAGGTTCCCTTATAGAGTTTGGCATAAAATACCGCCAATTAGAGCTAACCCCAGAAGGAGGGGTGGATTGGGAAGCTTTAAGCCATGCAGTGCTTGACAAAACTCGTTTAGTCACAATTCAGCGCTCTTGTGGCTATTCTTGGCGACCGAGTTTATCAATTGCCGATATTGAAAAAATCATCCATATAGTTAAACAGCAAAACCCCAACACAATTTGTTTTGTAGATAACTGTTACGGCGAATTTATCGAAACCAAGGAACCCACAGCCGTAGGTGCTGATTTAATGGCGGGGTCATTGATTAAAAATCCTGGTGGCACCATTGTCGTTGCTGGTGGTTATGTCGCCGGTCGCGCCGACTTGGTGGAAGCCGCCGCCTGTCGCCTGACTGCTCCCGGTATTGGTAGTTATGGTGGTGCTACTTTTGACCAAAATCGTTTGTTGTTTCAAGGGTTATTTCTCGCACCGCAGATGGTGGGAGAGGCGATGAAAGGAACATACTTAACTGGCTATGTATTTGATAAACTCGGTTACCCAGTGAATCCGCCACCACTAGCGCCACGTGGAGATGTGATTCAGGCAATTAAGCTGGGTTCTGCCAAAAAGCTAATTGCTTTCTGTAAAGCCATACAACAGTATTCTCCCATCGGTTCCTACTTAGACCCCATTCCAGATGAAATACCGGGGTATGAGAGCCAGGTAGTGATGGCTGGGGGGACGTTTATTGAGGGGAGTACTTTGGAATTATCGGCAGATGGGCCTTTGCGCGAGCCGTATGTGGTTTATTGCCAAGGGGGGACGCATTGGACTCATGTGGCGATCGCATTGGAGGCGGCGATCGATGCAGTGGGGAGGGCTGAGTGAGGATTATATAATACTTGTGTATTTATATTTTTCCTAAAAATTAGGATGCAAACAATACAAGCGCGGGATATCAGTCTTTACGAACTAGAAGAAAAATTTGGTTTGCAATTAGTGAAAAATGATGAGTTTTTCACAGAATGTACAGAGAATTTGCCGTCACTAAATGAAGTCTAAAAATTTTCTCTAGAACGAGTAAAAAGTAACTATTTAAACTTAACTAAACGCCGTCCAATGTCAGAAGAAGCGGTGAAGATGATAGTGCTGTCTCCACTGCTCGATCTAGCTGGTTTTTATCAACCTCCTTTCGAGATTGAAACAGAAACTTCAACTGAAATTTCTGCTGTAGATGAAGGCGTTCTCGTTAAAGGAAATATTGATGTTTTAGTCCTGAACAAAAGATTGTGGATACTCGTTATTGAATCTAAAAGCACTAAATTTGATGTGATAACCGCATTACCCCAAGCACTTGCTTATATGCTTGATACTCCTAATATTGAACAACCAACTTTTGGCTTACTTGTTAACGGTAGAGAGTTTGTTTTTGTCAAACTAGTTCAGCAAGAAAAGCCAAAATATGCTCGTTCTTATGCATTATCAATTGAACGCGATGCAGAATTCCAACAGGTACTAAGTGTATTGAAAAAGATTGGTCAATTAATTGTTCTGAGTTAGCAATGGCTAAGGCTGGCGAGCGATCGTGCTTTGCTGCGACTCTCCCAAACCGAACTCCTCATACTTGACGAACCAACAGCGAATCTTGACCCGAAAACAAAACATGAAATTTACAACATTTTTCGCACCCTGGCAAAAGGCAGAATCGCCGTTATAGTCAGCCATCGCCTCGCCTTAGCAAAACTAGCAGACCGAATAGTAGTACTAGAACACGGTCAAATCATCGAGGTAGGCACCCACGACGAACTCATGGCACTAGGCGGACAGTATCACCTGATGTTTAGCCGTCAAGCCAGCAGTTACGATTGATACGGTATCAGATACTACTATTTTTTGGCGTAGGCGTAGCCTGCCGTAAGCATCGCAGAACTTTTCGGTCTAATGAATGTATAAAATAATCTTGTTAATTGTTACTTGGGACTAAATTCAATTGATTTTAATAATCCGTGACCCTGCTAGCCGTGAAGAAATAGAGGAAATGGCGAAAACTTGGGATGTATTCATTAAAATAGCAGTGGACATTGAACGCAAGATTCTTGCAGGTGGAGGCGTTCGGCACTATGAATGCGAACAAGAGTTGTTAAAAGATGGGAGCAGACAACGGGATATTTGGGGTGCGGATTGGTCTCCTTTCACTCAGGAAATCGTGTTTGAGTCAATCATTAACATCCGCCCAAGCCAGAATAACCGTAGTATGATAATACAGTCTACCCAAATTCGAGAACAAGTTAGCCTGATTACCAAGCGATTGCTAGGAGGATTGTAATGCCTAACTGGAGTGCAATTGAAGCAAGTTTTTTATGCCAATCCTATGAGCAACAACTGGGAGAATTGGCAGCTAGTTTGGCACGCCTCAACTCTTGGTCAGAAAAGAATGCTAGCCGTGAATTAGTTCCGGTATTGTTGTCAGAAAGTTTGTTGTACTTGTCTTTGATACAACAAGAAACTGAAATGAATAATGTTGAATTAAATCAACTCCAAGACTTATTACAAAATTGGATTGATTTTTGGGACAAATCAATGGAAATTACAGATATTGCATCTGTTGCGTCTACTTGGTCACAGCGAGTATTGGAGATGTCAGGTTTGCTGACTTCTGAATCTATGAGTCCGTTTTAAATTTTGGATCTTGAATCTTCAATCCAAAATCCAAAATTTTAAATCTGAAATTCGGTGAAATTACTCCGGCAACTCATACTGCCCAACAATACGCTTAGCATATTCTGGAACATGCTCCTCTAACTTCTCCGGATGATTCCGCTTCACATACAAATAATTCCGAGTAAAGTGTGAATCAATGGAAAACCGCGCATACTCCAAACCCTTAGGGCCGATTTTCTCAATCACCACACCCATCAGTTTTGCAGCCCACATCGGCAGAGTCACTCCTTTATCGTAGGCGGGAATGCTTTGCTGTACAGCTTCCTTACGATTCCCTTTGGACATCACTGGCTGCGTATTTAACTGGTCTTTTACCAAATCCAGCATTTCCTTACCAGTGTCATTTCTAACTACAATCCACTGCCAGCCGAAGGGTGCGCCCATATAGCCGACAACTAAATCTGCCAGAGAGTTGACGTAATCAAAGCAACTCATACAAGATGGGGCAAAGACATCTTTGAGTTTATTAGTCTTCAAGCCAAAGAAAGGCACGGTTTCTGTTGAGCCATCTTCATGTTTGAAGTGAACCCGAAAGTCTTGCATGAATTCGTAATGTACAACTGTCTGTGGCGATCGGCTAGTAGTTTCTAAGAATTTTTGCAATCCAGCGCGGTTAACATTATCTACACAAGGCGTACCCAAAACATACAACTTTTCCAAACCAAGTTGTTTTTCTACAGCTCGTAATGCCTGAATTTGGCAACCAACACCAATTACTAATAGCCGCTTCATCCCCGATTTTTCTATTTGCTCCAACACAGAAAGATTAGGTGAAAGTGTTGGTTTGTTTACTCTTGCCGCAAGTATTTCTTCTGGGGTGCGGGCGATGATGGGCATCGGTTGAAAGCGGTCTTCTTTGGTATTTTGTACGCAGACAACGCCTTCAACTAAGCCGCGATTAAGCATTTCAATGGCAATACTGCTGACAATCCCTGTCCATTGTGCGCCTGCGATTGGTTGCTGTTTTCGTGCCGCCATCATCTCTTGATGAACACCAAAGTATAGCTCATCGGGATTATCGAGATCGCGCGATCGCCTATGCGCTTGTTCTTCAAGTTCGCCTATTTGCTGATTAAGAAAAGCGCAGGCTTCCTTGACATAATGAATATAGTATGTATCGCACAGTCCGCACTCGCTACAAAGTTCTTTAGCAGGGCGACGGCTAGTAGGTTTTAAGGCTTTAGCTTTTTTGTGAGGAGAGACTGAGGTCATATAAATTTTTTGTTTTATCCTGGAATCGCTTTTATTACAATACCTTTACTGGCTATGAACTTGACGACAGAGATTGAACAAGAAGAAGATGGACGTTTCTTAGAGGATGTTTGAAAAGTCATGATTGATGTATCAAATATTTTTTACCCCACCCTAACCCTCCCCTTGTCAAGGGGAGGGAACTAGATTTTTTTGTTTCCCCCCTTTATAAGGGGGGATTAAGGGGGGTAAAAATTCGATTAAAATCACAGCCAAGCACTTTTCAAACAACCTCTAAGAGTACCGCAGGAGGGTTGACAATAAATCGCTAATTTTTATTATTGTTTTCCTTTCTAGGATAATATTGGCGCTTAGTTATCAGCCAACCTATGCCAATAAAAAATAATGTAGCTAAAACGCTTAATATTAAAGATGCGTAAAAGGGATTAGGTGGGTTTTTGGGAGATGTCAGGGGTATTGGGATTTTGTCAATGTGTTGAACGATGACGCCGGAGATAATTGCACCACCGCCAAAGCCGATTCCTAATATTTGGATTTTGTTTTCTAAGGAGCGATCGCTCTCAGTTTGTTCTGTTTCTACTATACCGCGAATTGTATCAACTAACTGTACAAATAATTCTTGACCTGGAATTAGATAGTTAATGTCTGTTTGGATTTGTTCTTGCCATTTCTTACAGTCTTTGTTAATAAAATCTTGCCAGAATTGAGGACTATTCCCGTTATTAATATTTTGAATTTTTTCTAAACAAATTTTGTAATTATTAATATTAGTAATGATTGCTGTGTGGTGCGTTTGTAAATCTTGCAAACATCTAGCGTAATCAAAGCTTTTTTTGGGGATTTTTGCCATTAGGTTTTTTAAGCCTGATAATTGTATTTGATTTTCAGATACCAAACTGTTAAATTCTTGGATTTTATTTTCTAGTTCGCTATAAATTGTTCTCGCTTCTCTGTAGCGTTGACGTGCTAGTTGATAAATATAAAGTATTTTGTGGTAGCTACAAAGTAAATTTAGCAACCAGTTATAGGCTGATTCTGCAAGCGTTCCTGTTGCAGCTTGGCTATTATTAATAAGTATTAAAATATGACATTGTTTGGCGGGGTTATCTGGTTCATTTGGGTCAAGTGCTTGGTATTCAAATAAAAGACTACCAAATAGTTCTCCTTTTTGTGTTGTTACAGGATTTAAATTTGTGCCGGCTACTAAAGCTATGGCTAATTTTTCAGCTAGTACATCACAGTTTTCACTTGGATCTACTTCTCCATAAATCCATAATGTTTGTCCTAAAGATGCTTGAATATTAGATGGGAGTAGAGAAGTTGGTTTAAAATGTTGCAGTTGTGGTATATCTATCGAAATATTTGATGATTCTGCAAAGAGAGTTAAATCAACGGCGTAGGTATCGTTAAGCAAGAAAGGCTGAAGATTGGCATTAATTTTAAAACCTTCTGTTGTGGGGAGACTACCTAAATCTAAAATTCCTGCATCAGTTAACCATTCTGTTTTTCTTCCTTGTTCGCGCTTCGGGTCGTATATATTATTTTGATAACAAATTAATTTTGAGCGTAAATCTTTCAAGCCAACAAAAGTTAGGGAAGTTTCACCTACTTTTACCAAATTTTCCCACAAGAGATTAGCATTTGCCGCAACTTCACCGGGAAGATCGGTAAAGGTGTGGCAAAGATGAAACGCATAGAGGCTGAGGCTGAAATTCTTCACGATTTTGGCTAATATTTTTATTGTAAATTGTAGTTTGGGTTAAGAGGATGTTTGAAAAGTCATGATTGATGTATAAATTTTTTTTACCACACCCTAACCCTCCCCTTATAAAGCTACGGTGTACACACAAGTTATCGAATTACCCCACCCTAACCCTCCCCTTATAAAGGGGAGGGAACTGGATCTCTTTTTCCCCCCTTTATAAGGGGGGATTAAGGGGGGTAATAATTCGATTAAAATCACAACATACTACTTTTCAAACAACCTCTAAGCGAAGCTACTAAAATTTTTCATGGTTTTGGTTGTGGTTTTTTATTGTCAGATAAAGGAGAGTTCCTTTTTATAGCATTTTCTGTAAGTTCCTTTGATGATTCGCTAGGTTGATTGGCTGGAGTCTGGGATTTACTATTAGATATTCCGATGTTTCTATCTACATTAAGAGGAGATGCAGCACTGAGCGATTTTAGATTTTGCTTGTAAGCTTCTAGCAGTTGACTGCGGGATTCTGGTTGCAACCAATTTTCTAGAATTTCTGAGATTTCTTCATCGTCTTCTGGTAGCTGACTAGATAGTTTGTCTAATTCCTCCCAGTCTGGAATCGAAACCAATTTTGATTTAGAGTCAAGCAATTGATTAAAAGCTTTGACGCTATTTTTATAAATAGACATTTTCTAAACTCCTTTACCTATGTTACAAAAAGCAGCCCAATAAAAAGGTGATGCAAACGGTTTGGTTGAGGCATTTTCATAACTATTAGCAAAGTATTCATTGAGTTGTGCCTGCCAAACTAAACTGAGTGAGGAATTATTCAGCCAATTTTGAAAGCCTTTGACTGTTGTATTCCTTAACCAACGTTGTGCTGTATTTAAAGCTAATACAATATTATTTTGCTGCTGGAGTTCTTCGTAAAATTTAATCATTAATAAAGCTGTAGCTGTAGCACTGACTGTCCAAAGGCTACTGACTACATTCGTGCTACCAGCTAACAAAAATCCACTGGGTAAACCAATGTATTCATCACTAGTGCTTCTGAAGTCGGTCAAACCAGTTTCGCAAGCAGAGAGAGTGACTAGGCGACAGTTTTCTAGTTTGAAGTGAGTAATGATATCTGCTAAAATCAGGTTTCCATCAGCTAACTGTAAACCAGAATCTTGCGGAGAAGTAAAGTTAAAGTATCCATGACAGAAGAAAAAAGCACAGTTAGCTTTCAGCAACTTTTCATGTAGTGTGACATTGTGAGGATTTTCATTAATACAGAGAATTGCTGATTTTTTAGCTTGGTCTTGCTTTAAAATCTGACGTTGAGTAAATTGTTTCTTAATGGCTGCAACTGCGCCTAAATCTTTTTCGTAGTCTTGATATAAATCTTCTGTGGGGTTTTGGATGGCAAAGAAAGATTGAAAATCTGGACGTTGACGCAGTTGGACTTGTTGCAAAAGTTGACAACTGGGTGCATAGCCTACGCCGTTGGGGAATAAGTCAATGAGGTATGATTCCTTGACAGGTAAAGCATGGAGAGGAAACAGGTGTAAGTAGCGATGAGGAATCAGGATTAATCTTTTGCGTTGTTTGGGTACTAGGCCTAAAACTTCCTCAAGATGCAGAATTTCTGCTAACTTTTTCAAGCGTTGTTCTAGCTGATTTTTCCATTGAATTTTATCTTGGTCTTCCGGGTTGTTATAGTCATCTAGATATTCATTTGTCCAATCGATTAAGGCATCTAAGTCTTGTTCCTGAGAACACCAAATTATCGGCTTGTTGTTGTCGCGGGTGATGATGAAGGCGCGAAAACAATCATTAAAGATGTACCATTGAATGATTGCAGTTTTGTTATCTAAGAGGTTTTGAATTTCTCCAAACTGGATGCTGCGACTAAGCAAAGGCAAATTTTCTAGACTTGTTGATGTTGCTTTGGTTAGCAGTTCTACTAAATTGCGAGTTTTGCTACGTTCAATATATTCTATTGCCTCAGTGTCTCTTGCCAATGCTAGGCAAACTTCTACCATGCGTCGATAAAGTCGATTCCATTCTTCTGCTTGTTTGCGCTTGGCTTCTTCACCAGAAACAATTTCACCGCGCAAAGCTTCTACTGTTTCTATTGCCGCAATAAAGGTATTGTAAGCTGAGTCAAATTGTTTTTCGTCTTGGTATAACCTGCCGAGATTGAACAAAGTTTCTGCATGGTCTTGGGGAAAGGCGCTCTTGGTATAAACTTCGAGTGCCGGAGTATATGCAGCGATGGCATTTTGCAGATTAGAGGCTTTGTCTCCTAATATTCTGTTACTGTAAGCAGTCCCCAGATTATTTTGCGTACCTGCCCAATTTTGAGGAAAGGCGCTCTTGGTATAAATTTCTAGTGCCGCAGTAAAAGCAGCAATCGCACTTTCAATATTATCGGCTATGTTTCCGAATATTCTGTCACGGTAAGCATTCCCCACATTATTTTGGGTCGTTGCCCAATCTACAGGAAAGGCGCTCTTTGTTCTAACTTCCAGTGCCGCAGTATAAGCAGCGATGGCTAATTCAATATTCTCGGCTCGTTCTCCGAATATTCTGTCGTGGTAAGCATTCCCCAGATTATTTTGCGTCATTGCCCAATTTTGGGGAAAGGCGCTACGGGTGAAAACTTCCAGTGCCGCAGTAAAAGCAGCAAGCGCACTTTCAATATTCTCGGCTCTGTTTCCAAATATTCTGTCACGGTAAGCATTCCCCAGATTATTTTGCGTACCTGCCCAATTTTCAGGAAAGGTGGTGCGGCTGTAAACTTCTAGAGCAGCAGAAAAAGCAGCGAGCGCACTTTCAATATTACCGGCTCGTTCTCCGAATATTCTGTTGCTGTAAGCAACACCCAGACTATTTTGCGTGGTTGCCCATTGTTGGGGAAAGGCGCTCTTGGTTCTAACTTCCAGAGCAGCAGAAAAAGCAGCAAGCGCACTTTCAATATTCTCGGCTCGTTCTCCGAATATTCTGTTACTGTAAGCAATCCCCAGATTATTTTGGGTCGTTGCCCAATCTACAGGAAAGGCGTCCTTGGTTCTAACTTCCAGTGCCGCAGTATAAGCAGCGATCGCACTTTCAATATTCTCGGTTTGTTCTCCGAGTATTCTGTTACGGTAAGCAGTCCCCAGATTATTTTGCGTCATTGCCCAATCTTGGGGAAAGACACTGCGGGTATAAACAGTGAGGGCGATTTCGTAACCAACAATGGTAATTTCTATGTTATTGACTTTACTACCCAACGGAAACTGATTAATCAAATTACTCAATTCACCAATCACTGCGGCGATGAATGTTGCTGCATCTGGTTCCGCTTCTGCTAGGGTATTTGTTGCCCAACGGCGCAATAGTTCAGCAAAAATATGATTGAGTTTATCGGTATTTGCTGCCAGCAATGGATAAATTACTTGAGCATCGCCTTTACTGTCTACTGTTGCTTGCAGTATTTCTTGTAAAAATTGCCCATAAGTCTCTATATCTTCTTCGGTGATGGGGGTGGTTTCTGAGGTAAGATATGTTGCTAGGTTTCTCAACCAGTTTGCAGTATTTTCTTCTCCCTGCTGTGCAAAATTATCTGCGACTGCTGCCAACACCTGCAAAAAACCAACATCAAGCAATTCTGTATTGGCCGCTAATATCTCCGGTTCTTCCCCGCTAGGGCAGTTGAGTAGATTTTGAATCAGCTGGTAATAAGCTTGTAGACGCTGTTCATTCATGAGCAGGTGTGAGATAGACGCATCTTAATGAAGCTTCAACAGTATTATCCTCAATTTCTGAAAAATTAGGGGGTAAAAAGTTTTAGATGCTCTTTATTAAAAAGGCTACAGTGTAGGCGCAAGTTATTGAATTACCCCTCCCTAACCCTCCCCTTGTAAAGGCTAGGGTGTAGGCGCAAGTTATCGAATTACCCCTCCCTAACCCTCCCCTTGTCAAGGGGAGGGAACTAGATTTCTTTTTCCCCCCTTAACAAGGGGGGATTAAGGGGGGTAATCCTGGGAATAATAAGGCACAATCCAGGAATATGAAAACGCTGATGACAAAGCTGTATAACCAAACCTCAGAAAAGCAAAAACGGCAAACTCTCAGAAACAATATGCCGCCATGTGAAAAAATAGTTTGGGCTAAACTTAGAAATCAACAAATTGAAAGCTGTAAATTTCGCAGACAATACAGTATTGACAGATTTGTAGTGGATTTTTATTCTTCGGAATTGAGACTTGCTATAGAAATTGATGGTGATAGTCACTATCAAGATGGAGTTCCGGAATATGACCGCGAAAGGCAAGCATTTTTGGAATCAAAGGGTACGAGGTTTTTGAGATTTACGAATCAAGAAGTTTATCAAGATATTGATGGTGTGGTGGAGAAGATTAGGGAAGTTATTTGTAGGTTGAAGGAAGTTACTCCACCCTAACCCTCCCCTTATAAAGAGGAGGGAACTAGAATCTCTTGTTTCCCCCCTTTACAAGGGGGGATTAAGGGGGGTAATTCGACTGCAATTTTGATTTTTGCACTCGCATTTATAATTTTGCGACTGCAATTTTGATTTTTGCACTCGCATTTATAATTTTGCGACTGCAATTTTAATTTTGGCGATCGCATTTATAATTTTACGACTGCAATTTCGATTTCAGCAGTCGTATTTATAATTTTGCGACTGCAATTTTGATTTTGGCGATTACTTTTGCTGATTGCACTTATTCTGAAACAAAAAATTGATATGAAACATGAGTAAAAACACAGGCAACCTAGTAATTATTGCGTTGAACTTTTAATGAAATAAATCCACAAAACTACCCATCTCAGACAAAAGGATACTCCACTATTTTGAAAAAGGATTATCAAAAAAGGATATCTCATGTCTTTAAGAACTCGTGGTTCTGCTACTGTTGACAAAGCTCAACGTCGTCTGGCCTTGCTTAAATCCATTGATGAAAATCTGAATTTCGGACATGGGTTAAGCATTGAAGCCTACAACCAACTAATCAATAGTACCCGTGCGATCGTAGAAGCTCATAACACCCTTTTGTCCAATCTTGAAGAATCGCGTAAAACAGTTCTCCAGATGGAGGAAGCTCTCTGTGAAATGTCTGAACGAATGCTAACTGGAGTTGCAACTGTCTACGGCAAAAAAAGTATGGAGTATTCCAAGGCTGGCGGCTCTACTCGAAAACGAACTAAACAATCTAGTTCAAAAGTTACTCCAGTTATAACGGTTCTTGCTACCCAACCCGCTCAAGCTGCAATTGCGAATGCGTCAACTAATGGTAACGGCAAAACTCATTTGCTGCAATAATCCACCCGCTTTAAAAATGGGTGTAGGGGTAATAAATTTTCATACTCTCATTGTCAATTCTGTTTATGACTGCTACTTAAACAAGAAATCAGATCCCCGACTTTTTGTAAAAGTCGGGGATCTTTTTGTCGGCAATACTTTTCATATTAGTGGATTAATCTGTAGAGAATTATACTTTACATTTTCAATCTTTTTTCGCTGACATTTCTACTTACCATGTCTGGTTAAAATAATCTGAATGTATTGGCGATATTGCTCTAGTTTATCCATCTCAGAGGATGTTTTAACAGTCATGATTGATGTATCTAATATTTTTTACCCCTCCCTAACCTTCCCCTTTATAAGGGGAGGGAACTAGATTTTCTTGTTTCCCCCCTTTATAAGGGGGGATTAAGGGGGGTAATAATTCGATTCCACAACATAGCACTTTTCAAACAACCTCTCACAATTACCTCCATAATTCGGTTATATATTATTAGTTTTAATTGTTTGGAAATCCCTTAATATTGCAAGTTAAAAAGAGAGATTTGTCGTCAATATTTTTTGAATTAGTAGTTGACAAGTATAAAATTATACTATAATATTTGAGCATGAGAAAGGCGATCGCCCTTGTGGAAGAGTCCGCGATCGCCTTTCTTTAACCCCTACTCTAGGAGTCAATTACATCATGGCACAAGTACAAAAGTTCGACGATAATCAAAAGTTCGCTCAAGTAGAGTTGCAACAGTTTTTGGCTAGTCAAGACTTTGATGCATCCACCCTCAAACAATCTACTCAAAAGCCATTGCCAAAAAGAGAACGAATTAAACATATCTTGATTGGTTCTCCCAAAGGCATCACTAGTACAATTAACCGTTTGCATCTAGTTGGGTATGCACACGTCACAGATTGGAGTCAGCTACTACCAACAGCTAACCCTGATGAGGTGATGAGTATTTTAATCCGTTACATTTTAATTTCATAACTTCAAACAAAAACCCCGACTTTCTTAAAAAGTCGGGGTTCTATTGTTTGACTATTTCTATGCGGTTATCTTGTTGCGTGCTTGACACTCCCACGGCTGTTAAACTTTCGCTACGCTCAGTTTAACTTAAAGCCGTGTGATTCTTGGTTCAATGACTGTGTTTACTTTACTTTTTTTAACTTCACTCCACCAGCAACTGATAATTATCTGTCAATAGGGTAAAATATATAGCCCTCCAGAAGTATTGACATATTTATTTTTTTGACAATTCGTATTGCATATTATGACAAAACGTTATAAATTATTATGTGATAGGGGAATAATCTGACTTTTTAATGTCAAAAAGTAATCCTAATTAAGTAAAAATACTGTAAGTAGTTTTAACTTCACGCAAACCTTAAACAGCACTGAAGATATGTTTTTGTTTGGTAAAGCAAAGATTCCGGACATGAAAACGGAAACATAAATAATCTAAAAATATATCTTATGTGACTGTTTAAGAAATCAAATTACTGCTTACGGTGAGTAACAATAATCGCAACTCACTAAAAGAATAATTGATTAAAACGAAATTATCTATCAATAAAGTTGCATAGTTATCAGCAGCTTTTTTGATTAGTATTTGATAATTTTGCCAAATTAAATTTGCTATTCAAAAATGTGTTCTTGTTATGGTGAGAATAGCAAAACTAATCAATGAACACGCATCTACTACCACAAATTTACAACCCAAATGGAGTTATTCTGGCGATGCACTTAAACGAATTAAAAACTACTGAACATTCAAAAGAAGTAACAGAAGCGTGGCAAGCGCTAGAAAAGACAATTATTTACTACCAAGGACGCCCAGTGGGCACAGTAGCCGCTTATGATTTATCTGTAGAGGCTCTTAATTATGACCAGTGCTTTATTCGAGATTTTGTTTCTTCGGCTTTAATTTTTTTGCTCAAAGGTAGAGCAGATATTGTTCGCAATTTCTTAGAAGAAACCTTAAAGTTACAGCCTAAAGAAAGAGCGTTAGATGCCTATAAGCCTGGTCGAGGATTAATACCAGCTAGCTTTAAAGTGCTTTCTGAAAATGGGCAAGAATATCTAGAAGCCGATTTTGGTGAACATGCGATCGCCAGAGTTACACCAGTTGATTCTTGTCTATGGTGGATTATTTTGTTACGTGCTTATGTAGTCGCCACAGAAGATTTTTCTCTAGCTCATCAGCCTGAATTCCAAAATGGTATCAGGTTAATCATGGAGATTTGTTTGGCAAATCGTTTTGACATGTACCCTACGCTGTTAGTTCCAGACGGTGCTTGTATGATTGACCGTCGTATGGGTATCTATGGTCATCCTTTAGAATTGCAAGTTCTCTTTTACACAGCCTTGCGTGCAGCTCGTGAACTGCTAATTTGTCAAGGCAATCAAGATATTGTCATCGCAATTGATAATCGCTTGCCTCTTTTGTGTGCCCACATTCGTCAACATTATTGGATAGATATTAATCGCCTGAATACAATTTATCGCTTCAAAAGTGAAGAATATGGCAAAGCTGCCGTCAATTTATTTAATATATATGTAGACTCAATTCCCTATTATGAATTAGACAAATGGCTGCCGAAGAAAGGTGGTTATCTTGCAGGTAATATTGGCCCGTCACAGCTAGATACTCGCTTCTTTGCAGTGGGAAATTTGATGGCAATTGTTTCTGACTTAGCTACCGAAGAACAGTCACAAGCAATTATGACTCTCATTGAGAAACGATGGGATAACTTGGTGGGAGATATGCCGATGAAAATCTGTTTTCCAGCTTTAGAAAATGAAGAGTACAGAATTGTCACTGGATGCGATCCAAAAAATATACCTTGGTCGTATCACAATGCAGGTAGTTGGCCAGTCTTAATGTGGATGTTGGCAGCAGCGGCGATAAAAACTAAGAGAACAAGTCTTGCACAAAGAGCAATTGAAATTGCCGAAGCAAGGCTGTGTGAAGATGAATGGCCTGAGTATTACGACGGTAAGAAGGGACGACTAATTGGCAAACAAGCTAGAAAATATCAAACTTGGACAATTACTGGGTTCTTATTAGCAAAAGAGCTGATGGCAAACCCTGATTCTTTACCATTAATTACCTTCGGTAAGTTACCACCAGAAGTGGTTTCTAGGGCGTGTGAATTTGAAATCGCTAGTGTAGACCCTTATACGCCTCAATAGGAAGTTAGGAGTAGAGACGCGATTAATCGCGTCTGTACAAGAGTTAGGAGTAGAGACGCGATTAACCCTTGTCTGTACAAGAGTTAGGAGTGCTGAGCAAAGCCGAAGACGCTCCGCCTCCGGTGAGGAGTTAGAATACAAAAGCTTCGTGACTCCTGATTTGTGTTTACATGACCAACGCCCGTCAACTAGCTTTTATCGCCCTGCGAGATGTTCACAAGGGGGCTTATGTTGATGTTGCCCTAGATAGAGTGCTGCAAAAAGTTAATTTGGCTGATAGCGATCGCCGCCTAGTGACAGAATTAGTTTATGGCAGTGTTAGAAGGCAGCGCACCCTAGATACTCTCATTGACCAACTCGCCCAAAAGAAATCTCACCAACAACCAAAAGACCTCCGCACTATCCTACATTTAGGTTTATACCAACTCCGCTATCAAGAGCGTATTCCTGCTTCAGCTGCTGTTAATACCACCGTCGAACTAGCTAAAGAAAACGGTTTTTCTGGACTCACAGGTTTTGTTAACGGTCTATTACGCCAGTATCTCAGGAAGGGGGAAGAGGACACGGGGACGCGGGAACGCGGGGACACGGAGAAAGAGAATACGGAGACACAGCGACACCATAGAGACACGGAGAATTCTTTTCCCGCGTCCCCGCGTCTCCCACTCTCGGCGTCTTCTTCATCTCTACAACTCCCAGAAAACCTAGTGGAACGTCTGGGTACTTTACACAGTTTTCCTGATTGGATTATTCAAGTTTGGTTAGAACAACTGGGTTTGAACGAGACAGAACAACTGTGTGAATGGATGAACCAGTCACCAACAATCGATTTGCGTATCAACTCACTTCGCACTTCAATGGAGGAAGTTGAGGCGGCATTCCAATCTGCTGGTGTTTTGGTGAGGCGCATTCGTCATTTACCACAAGCACTACGACTAATCGGTAGTGCTGGGTCAATTCAAAAATTACCTGGTTTCCGAGAAGGTTGGTGGACTGTACAAGATAGCAGCGCCCAGTTGGTAAGTCATTTGCTCGACCCCCAACCAGGTGAGGTGATAATTGATGCTTGTGCTGCACCAGGGGGTAAAACAACTCATATCGCTGAGTTAATGCAAGATAAAGGAAAAATTTGGGCTTGCGATCGCACTTCTTCTCGTCTTCGCAAACTTCAAGAAAATTCTCAACGACTAAATTTACAATCTATTCAAATTTGCACTGGCGACAGCCGCAATTTTACCCAATTTCACAACACCGCAGACCGCGTGTTACTTGATGCTCCATGTTCTGGCTTGGGAACTATGCACCGTCATGCTGATGCTCGTTGGCGACAGACACCAGAATCTGTGCGGGAACTTTCGATGCTTCAAAAACAACTATTATCACATACATCAACTTTTGTCAAACCTGGTGGTGTACTAGTTTATGCCACCTGTACACTGCATCCAGCAGAAAATGAAGAAGTGATTGCGGCATTTTTAGCTGAGTCACCTGATTGGCAAATTGAGTCTCCCAGCAGCCTTAAGTTGCCTGATTCTACACGTACTACACCTAAAGACTGGTTTAAAGTCTGGCCTCATCGAGAGGACATGGATGGCTTTTTTATGGTGCGCTTAAGAAAAACCAATAATTCCGAGTGAATACTGTTTGGGATTGTACGATTTGGTGGAAGCCAGAATCTACCAGAGGAGGCAACAATGGTTACCCATTCCAATGTGAAAAACTTAGTTAAAATCCTGATTGGAGCCGCTTGGCTCGATGGCAGAATTCAACCAGAGGAACGGCAGTATCTACGCGAAATAGCTCAAGCCAAAGGTTTGGCTAGCGATCCAGAAATTAAACCTTGGCTGTATGAGCTAGTTCCTGTACAGCCAAAAGAGTGCTATGAATGGGTTAGAGAGTATTTAGGCGATCGCCCTAGCCTTGAAGATTGTGAAAATCTGATTGAAGCCATCAGTGGCTTAATTTACAGCGACGGCGAAGTTGCGATCGAAGAAGCTAGACTGCTGACCGAATTGCAAGATATAACAAAGCCGAATGGGTCAACCCAGCCGGCTCATACTCAGCTTCTCAAACAAATTCAAAAACTTTACCGCCGTTGGGTTGAAGTTCAAAACTAACAGGAAATTTTGAGTTATGAGTTAGAGAGTTATGAGTTATGAGTTATGAGTTTTTTAATTCAGTACTCAGTACTCAGCACTCGTCACTCATCACTCATCACTGTTTATGACTTCGGTTCACCCAGACCCGGAGTTTCTTCTTTATTAACCTTAGGCACAAAATCAGGACGCTCTTTACTTTCCCAACCTGCGGGGCGTTTTGAGTTGTACCAAGCTATTGAACCAATGGTGACAGCAGCTATAAAACCAACGACATACACCAAGGTAAAAGCTACGGGAAAATGAGGGCTATTTGCTGCGGCTGGTGCTGCTGTTTGCATCAATAAATGCATGGGCATGTTCTCCAAGGTCAGGTAATACTATTTAAGACAATATAAAATCAGCGTATCACCTAACATCCCTCTGTAGTTTGAGCAACTCGATATTGCAGAGGGAAGAGGAGGCAGGGGAGGCAGGGGGAGCAGGGGAGGCAGGGGAAGAATAATAACTCCTAACTCCTAACTCCTCAGTCAACACTAAGCACTCCCAATCCCGAATTTATTACTGAGAAGGTCTAAGTCGATCCCGCCAAGATGGCTGTGGTGATGAAGAACCTGAAGAACCAGAACTATTGGCGGGAGATGAGGATCGGCGAGTTCTTCGAGGTGGGGGAGAATCTGATTCTACTCTTATAGAGCGCCGTGGACGAGATGATTCTGAGGAAGAGTTACTAGAAGTTGATTCTTCACTACTGCGATAACGTCTTCTCCGTCTTGGGGTATAATCACTGGTTGATTGCTGTTCTTCTTGAGAATATCTCCTCCTGCTTCTACGCCTCCTGGATGAACCACTATCTTCAGAATTTCTATAACTTTCCTGCTCCGATTCATCATCAGAGGAAATAGAACGATTCAGCACTTGTTTGGGTTTGATTGACTGTGCTTTAATGGTCCCTTTGCGACCTTCTAACTTGGGTCGTTTAGGAAACTTTTCTACAGGCATTCCCTCCACCGCTTTTTCCATGAACTCGTGCCAGGTGTAAGCGGCGCTACTACTGCTGCCATATGTGGGGCGGTTGTTATCGTTACCTAGCCAAACCCCTGTCACCATTTGGGGAATGTAACCAATAAACCACAAATCGCGGGCTTCGTCGGAAGTACCGGTCTTCCCAGCAACTGGTCTATTACCTAATTGGGCGGCGCCACCAGTCCCGGCTTCGACGACGTTGCGTAGCATCCAAGTCATGATAGCGGCGCTGTCAGCATCAAGAACCCGTTTCGATTTGAAATTAGCTGACCAAATCACTTTGCCTTGACGGTTAACAATCCGGCTGATGCCATGAGGCTCTGTGTGTAATCCTTGGGTGGCAAAACTGCCGTAGGCGCTGGTCAATTCCAGTAAATTAACTTCATTTGAGCCGAGAGCTAGGGAATAAGTAGGCTTCAGTTCAGATTTAATCCCCATATCATGGGCAAGTTTAATCGTTGGCGTAAAGCCTATGTCAATCAACACCTTCACTGCGACGATATTAGTGGAACGGGTGAGGGCATCTCTCATGGTGATTGAGCCGCGGAAGCTTTCACTATAGTTTTTGGGTTCGTAGCCGTCTACAACAAAGGGTGCATCCTGGTAAGTAGCATAAGGGCTTTTACCGCTAGCGATCGCAGTCGCATAAACAAATCCTTTAAATGTCGATCCCGGCTGCCGCTGTGCTTGGGTAACCCGATTAAACTGGTTTTTGCCAAAGTCTTTTCCCCCAACCATTGCCTTAATTTCACCGCTGCGGGGATCGATGGCCACCATTGCCGCTTCTTTAAAGTTCTCCCAGCGTCCTTGATTTCGCAGGGTTTTGGCAACCGCTTCTTCTGCTGCTTTTTGCCAAGTCGGGTTCAGGGTAGTTTCCACTACTAAACCTCCGGTGGACAACACATCAGCAGAAACGTACTTGGGTAATTCTTTCTGGATGTAGGTAGTAAAGTATGGTGACTCTACTTGCACTCGCTTGGGTAAACTGGTTTTCAGGGTTAGTGATTCTTGGGCGGCTGCCTGCCTTTGCTCTGGCGTAATAAATTTTTCTTCTTGCATCCGTAGCAATACCAAATTCCGCCGCTGTTTGGCAGCTGCTGGATTTCTGTCTGGGGCGTACAAGCTAGGTGCAGGAGCGAGTCCGGCAATCGTAGCCATTTCGGCTAGAGAAAGTTGATCTGGAGATTTACTAAAGTATACCCAAGCGGCATCTGCAACACCGTAAGCGCCACCTCCCAAATAAACCAGATTGAGGTAACGCTCTAAAATCTGATCTTTGGTTAATTCTGACTCGATTTTTTGCGCTAGGCGGACTTCCTTGAGTTTGCGCCAGATTGTCTGCTCTTGTTTCAAAAACAGAATCCGGGCTAGTTGTTGGGTGATGGTGCTACCACCTTCTACCACACCTTGCGATCGCAAATTATTCAAACCCGCTCTGACAATCCCTTGAGCATCGATTCCACCATGTTGTTGAAATCTTCTATCTTCTGAGGCTATAAAAGCTTTTTTTAAATTATCTGGTATTTGCTCTAGCTTTAGCTGTTCTCTAGAAGCTTCACCTTGTTGTTTTAATATAGTACCATCCGCAGCTTTGATGGTCAGCGTTTGTTCTCTAACAATGGCATTGAGTTCGGCTTTATCCGGCAAGGTGCGATCTATTACACTGACACCATAGATCGAGGCAACTATCCCACCACTCACACCCAGGCCTGCCCAAAACCAGATCCGACGATAGATTGGTTTATTGCCAGTTGCCCGATCAGTCCTCATTCTTGATGGTAAAATTTTCATTTTGCTCAGTAACTGCCTCGCCTGCGGCACACGTGCTGGTGGTAAGCTTTCATTTGTTGCGGATTCCTCATGTTGATGATGATTACCAGATGGCAATGGCGCTTCCTTGTTAGAGTCACTCAAATTAGTTGGTCTTGGTTTGAACCAGGAGGTCAGCTTCCCCACATCAGTTCCTCGATCAAAGTAGTAACTACTTAACCACCATCAATCAGCTTTGGGGTTATAGCACCACGTTGTGTTAGTATACTATCCTAATAAATAATTAACTTAATTCAGTATTAAAAAGAATTCCAAGATTGTAAATAAGTATTTTTTTATACAAATAAATACTTGTGATTGGGTAAAGCAAAGGGCTGGTATATTAAACCTGATTGATTCATATTCATCCTGAGGAATTTCCCAATCAAATATCTAATTGTTCTTCTGGGGTGGACATCCTGTCCGTCCGCAACTAAGGGCGAGGATGTCCACTCCACAATTAGTGGTATTTTATTTATTGATAATCTCTGAATGCTGACGGCCGAGTTACGAATTCTTGTTGAAAAATAATGTTTTTTCGATTTAATGAATTGGGTTTTGTGAAAATACTGCAAGATTCATCAGTATTCGGAATATCAAAACTATTGACATTTAGCGAAACAGGTGCAGAGGAGTATCTGCAAAAACAATCCCAAAACGGTCACAAGACGGTGAAGCACGCCAAAACCGCCCTTGCCCTTGGTAGTAACATGGGAAATTCCCAGGCAATTTTAGAAGCAGCGATCGCAACTTTAGCCCAAACCCCAGGCATTTTTTTAGAAGCAAGATCGAATTGGTATAAAACCAAAGCCCTGGGGCCACCACAGCCAGACTACTTAAATGGGTGCGTCACATTGCAAGTAGAAATGCTACCACAGGAGTTATTAGAAAGTTTACTTAAAATTGAACGACAATTTGGGCGTGTCCGTCAAGAACGGTGGGGGCCAAGAACCCTGGATTTGGATTTGTTATTATATGATGACTTGATTGTGGATACACCAAACCTCCAAATCCCCCATCCTGGAATGCGGGATCGAGCTTTTGTATTAGTACCACTTGCCGAAATTGCCTCAGATTGGGTAGAACCAGTTTCTGGGCGTGTCATTCAAGAACTGCTTAAAGAGGTAGACTGTTCAGGTGTACATTTATTGGTGGGCAATTAAAATTACCATTTATAAACGTACAAGAGTGCTAATTTTACCTCTCTATTGCAAAACTTTGCGGATTCTATTGCTATAAGTTGTAAAATAAAGATATATTCCCACAGCCAATGACCTAATTTAAAAAGGTGAAAGTCTTAGTCTCGTTTGTAAAAAGCACGACTTCTGTAGCTTCTTGCTTTATTAAGCTCTAGGCTAAAAATAGCGGCGTAATCAAGCTAGGAATTTGTCAACAAAAGTAGTTCTGAATGCATTCTTGAGATGGGATAGAAGTTGTATAGTTTAGCCATGAAACTAAAACTTCTAAACTAATGAAATTGGATATTTATCCATATAATTTTCAACTATTTACAGATACTCAGATTTTTTACTATGCCATTAGGTAGAGAATTACCACAACTGTTGAAACAACGCTTGTTTCATAAAGGACGCAAGTTTGATTTTGAAGTTAATCGCCTGCGTTTACCCAATAAATCAGAAGGAGAATGGGAGTGTATTCGTCATCCCGGCGGCGCTCTAGCTGTGCCTGTGACGCCAGAAGGTAAACTTGTACTTGTACGCCAGTATCGTTTTGCAGTTCAAGGACGGATATTAGAATTTCCTGCCGGAACTCTGGAACACAATGAAGATCCTTTAGAGACGGTACAACGTGAAATTCAGGAAGAAACTGGCTACAGTGCCCAAAAATGGCACAAACTAGGAGAATTTTTCCTAGCGCCTGGTTATTCTGATGAAATTATTTATGCTTTTCTCGCTCAAGATTTAGAAAAGCTGGAAACTCCACCAGCGCAAGATGCAGACGAGGATATCGAAACTGTATTGTTGACTCCGGAAGAATTAGAAAAAGCTATTCTGGAGGGAGAGCCGGTAGACGCTAAATCAATTTCTAGCTTTTTTCTGGCGCGTCCATTTTTAGTGTAGTACCAATATGCTGCTAGAGTTAGCGATCGCAGATGCCTACGGTGCAGGCTTTGAATATGCAGACGAAATGATCGTTAACAACGATTTGAGTCGATACGTGCAACATCCACGTTTTCGACTCATCCCTGGCAGCTACACCGACGATACCCAGATGAGCATTGCCATCGCCGAAGTGCTTGTTGCTCAAGCACCGTGGACGCCAGAAGTTTTAGCCGAAAGCTTCGTTACAGCTTTCAAACGCGATCCCAGACAAGGATATGCGAGAAATTTCTACAACTTTCTTGTAGAAATCCAAAATACAGAAGAATTCCTCACAAAAATTTGCCCTGATAGCGACAAAAGTGGGGCGGCGATGCGTGCAGCGCCCATTGGCATTTATCCTACACCAGAAAAAGTCATCGAAGCGACAACAATTCAAGCTGCAATTACTCACAATACACCAGATGGAATCAATGCTGCTGTTGCCGCTGCTTTGATGTCACATTATTTTATCTATCGACTGGGAGCAAAACGCAAATTAGGACAGTTTTTAGAAGGTTATGTGTCTGGGCAGTGGTCTAAACCTTGGCAAGGTGAAGTAAAATCCAAGGGCTGGATGAGTGTCAGAGCAGCCATTACTGCCGTCATGCGAAATGACAGTATGAGCCAACTTTTGCAAGATTGTATCGCTTTTACCGGTGATGTGGATACAGTGGCAGCGATCGCACTGGCCGCCGGTTCTTGCAGCGAAGAAATTACCCAAGATATCCCCAACCATCTCGTCGCAGGCTTAGAAAATGGAGCTTACGGTCGAGATTATCTCATTGGGCTAGATCGGCAGCTGATGAGTTTAGTCATTTAAAGGCAAATTTAGCTATTCAAATACTACGGCTTTTCGATAATACTACAGTATTTTAGATAGACTAAAGCTACCTAGCCCTGTTAAAGTAACTTATAAAATCTTAATTTTGGCGATGCCTACGGCTGGCTACGCCTACGCATCTTTGATTTACTCTCTGCGTTCTCTGTGCCTCTGCGGTTAAAAATTGACTAATTTTACCACACTGACACCGACAACACAGAGATAAGTTTTATGTTATTGAACACATGAAACGTCCACTTAGAGATTTACTATTTCTGCACATTGACTAAAGTTAAACAGAAATTGACTTCAAGCCAAAGTTATAAGAGCATGATGACAAAAAGCATACAACTGCTAAATATGTGTCTGTATGCAAGACGCATAAATGTTTCAGACAAATGACAAAAAATACAAATTTTAACCGTGCCGGTAAACTGACTGCTCTTTTGTTCCTGATAACTCTCTTGCTCACGCCTTGCGTAATTATAAATGCAGGAGAACGTGGCGTTTTAATGAAATTTGGCGAAGTCCAAAACCAGATATTAGGAGAAGGAATTCACTTCATCATTCCTGTGTATAATACTGTCAAAAAATTGAGTGTTCGAGTTCAAAAACAACAAATTTCTGCGGAAGCTTCTTCCAAAGATTTGCAAAATGTTTTTACAGATGTGGCTTTGAATTGGCATATTATTCCTCAGGAAGTAAATGCTATTTTTCAAGAGATTGGAGATGAACAAAATGTTATTGACCGAATCATTAATCCAGCAGTTGAAGAAGTATTAAAAGCTGTAATGGCAAAGTATACTGCTGAAGAAATTATTACTAAACGGGGAGAAGTTAAAGGTGAAGTAGATAATGCATTAACTACACGCTTGAATAGTTACCACGTTGCAGTTGATGATATTTCTCTAGTTCATGTCCATTTTTCAGAACGATTTAGTGAGGCGGTAGAGGCAAAGCAAATTGCTGAGCAAGAAGCAAAACGAGCAGAGTTTATTGCTTTAAAAGCAACAAAAGAAGCTGAAGCACAAGTGAATTTAGCAAAAGGGGAGGCTGAGGCACACAGATTATTACGTGACGGTCTAACTCCACCAATACTACAAAGGCAAGCAATAGAAAAATGGGATGGCAAGCTGCCGTTAATTGTCAGTAAAGACGCTCCAAAATTGATGAATATAGGTGAATTTTTAAAATTTAATGAAAATTGAAATTACTTTGAATGCGAAAAAGCAGAATTCAGAAATCTGAAGTCATAATTTATAATTTAGAACGAATCCAGTATGATTGGTATATCATATAGGACTAGTATTTGATTTTTGAAATTACTCGTAGAGGCAGGGAACAGGC
>NZ_CAWUDO010000043.1:0-68327 GCF_963920935.1 Nostoc sp. CCY 9925
CTTCTTGAATTCCTTCTTGAATTCCTTCTTGAATTCCTTCTTGAATTCCTTCTTGAATTCCTTCTTGTTTAGCTTGCGCTAATTTTTGCTCGTAAATAGGTGATAAGCGCATAATTAAATCTCTATCCTCATCGTCTATATTTTGATTTACTTCTAAGGTCGTCTTTAAACTCAATAATAAATCTATTGCTTTAGAACGCAAGGGATTATTTTGGGGAAGTGCTTCTAGTTCATCTATGGCTTGTTGCTGGACTCTGCCCTTACCTAGAATTCTCAACCATAATGTTTCTTCTGTCGAAGGTAATTGGTGAATAGCTACAATTGCTGTTCTCAAATAATCGCCAAGAAAATGTAATCCTACTCCCCAGTTATTTTCATCTAAGCTAGTCCTAAAACCATTCAAAATAGATTCAGAAGCTGTGGGTGACAAAATCCACAAATGTGGTAATTCTGATTCTGCAATTCGGTTTTTATCAGCTTTAGTTTGGCGCTTTATTTCAGCAAATATATCAAATAACTTATTCATGCAACTCCGAATTTCTGCAATTGTAGCCGCATTTCTAAATGGTTCAATTAAAGCAGGTTCGGCTGCAAATTTGCCTAACAACCCTAATTCTATCGTATCGCTTGATTGGGGTGAAGGTATAAAATAAACATCAATCTCTCGAATTTGTGTGGGAACTTTGCGACTTGTTTCCACTTCTCCTAGTGGTTGTAACAATTCTTTAAGATAGTCTTTTGCGAACTGGTAGTAGGGAAACCTGGTCATTAGGTGATTTTTTAGGTGTACCAGTACTTTACAATAGTGCCCAGACGCTTTTTTGGTGAGTTAAAATAGACACCAAGTGCGAGGGCACAATTGCTAAACTCCAGTCAAACTCAACTAAATCCTAAATGCAATTGCAAAGTGGTTGTGATTTAGGTGGATTTACCAGTTTCGCCAGCCACCTTTGGGTGCAACTTCATCTTTAGTAGACTTCAGTCCGCGATCTTGAATTAAAGATTGATATTCTGTGCTGCTTGCCCAACGGTCAATTTCTCGAGCCCGTAGCACTGGTACTGGATGAGTTAATTGGGCTGTGCGGGCAGCTTTGACCATTTCACCGAGTTCGGTCTTGCTAATATCATCATAAGCACGGGCTTGGGCAACAAAAGCATCGAGGTTCAGTTGCGGCGCTAAGGCAGGAGAACCACCAGCTAGTTTCATCAATACGGACATAACAACTTTGGGGTCTTGGGTTGCTAGCAATGCGGCGCGATCGCAGGTAAACTCAGCACAGCGTACCCATTCCAAAAGTTGTGCTTGTATCGCTTGGGCAATAAAGCCTCCGACATTAGGGACAATTGCCGCAGCCAATATCAATAAATTTACAGGCGTCAAGTAAACGCTATGGTCACACTTGAGATGTCCCAACTCGTGGGCAATTACCGCTTGGATTTCCTCTGGTGTGAGAATATCAATTAAGGATGTGTGCAAGACAATAAAAGGCTGCTTACCCCGCACAGCAAAAGTGTAAGCATTGGGAGCCGGATGCTGTCGCACGTACAACTCGGGAGGCTCCATATCCAAGATTTTGCAGGCTTCTAACAACAGCTTGTGTAAATCAGGCAGTTGTTTTTCACCCACCAGAATGCTTGAGGCAATATTTTCCACATAAAAAACCTGCTCTGCCATTGGGCCTAGCCAATTTCGCACCAACATATCGATGCCTGGTATCTGCTTAAGCGCATTAGTAGATTCTAGGTCTAATGGATGGCGAAATGAGTCAGCTTTTAAACCAATCAGGGGGGTTTTGAAGAAGGACATAGTGCAGCAAGCTATAAAAAATACAACTTATGGAAGCTGGTTGGTTAAATAAACAGCCTCCCACAGAATAGTATAGCGATTAAGTAGGGTCGGCATTACTCACTAAGATATGCATGGGCATGGGGGAGCCACTGCGGTCTTGGGGTTTCCCCAAGTGGAGCAAGTGGCGTCATGGGGCACTTGTACTGAGCGGATTCGAAGTATTGGGCATCCCTTCTCTACGAGACGCTACGCGTAGCTTGCTTCCCTGTAGGGGTGCGCTCAGGACAAGTGGGCATTGAGTATTGGGCATTGGTTATTAATTTATCTCTTTGCGTCCCCGCGTCCTTGCGTTCCCCCATCTCCCCATTTCCCCATCTCTCTCATAAGAGCATCAATTTCAACTTTACAGGCTACTGATGCTGGGAAGGATCTCTACATCTGCTGATACTTCATCTGCTGACACTTCGCCTATCCGCAGGATTTTAGCTCCTAATTGCTGCAACTTCACATCAAGTCGATCGTAGCCGCGATCGAGGTGCTGTAATCCCTGAATTGTGGTTTGTCCTTCTGCCCCTAGTCCTGCCAAGACTAGTGCTGCTGATGCTCGCAAGTCTGTGCCTAATACTGGTGCGCCAGACAGCTTCGGTACTCCTCGGACGAAAGCAGCATTGCCTTTGACGCGAATATCTGCCCCCAAACGATTTAACTCTGAGGCATGACGCAAGCGATTTTCAAACACAGATTCGTTAATTACGCTGTCGCCTTCGGCCAGTGCCAGTAAAGCCATGAACGGCGCTTGCATATCTGTGGGAAAACCTGGATGGTATTGGGTTTCAATATCTGTTGCTTTTAGGGATTCTGCCGGGAAAATACGTAAGTGTTCAGGCGCTTCTTCGATGATTGTCACTCCAATATCCCGCAGCTTAGCAATCACTGGTATGAGATGCTCTGGAGCCACTGGTGAGAGGCTGAGTTCTGAGCGGGTAATTGCTGCTGCCACTAAAAACGTCCCTGCCTCAATGCGATCGGGGATAATACTGTAGTCAACAGAATGCAACTTGGGGACTCCTTCGATAATAATTCTGCTAGTCCCCGCCCCACTAATTTTTGCTCCCATCGCGTTACAGAAGTTAGCCAAATCAACTACTTCTGGTTCTCTGGCAGCGTTTTCGATAATTGTTTCGCCGTCTGCCAACGTAGCTGCCATCATCAAGTTTTCTGTGGCTCCGACGCTGGCGATATCTAAGTAAATCTTCGCCCCTTTTAACCTGCGGCTGCTGCCAGGAACGTAGGCATTACAAATGCCATGTTCAATCTGCACTTCAGCTCCCATTGCTTGCAGTCCCCGCACATGCAAGTCAACTGGTCTGGCCCCAATAGCACAACCGCCTGGTAAAGGCATCTGCGCTACTCCTAGTCTTGCCAGAATCGCACCAATAGCGAAAAAACTCGCCCTCAACTGCGTAACTAGTTCGTAGGGAGCTTTTGATGTTTTAATTTCGCTGGCGTTAATGTCTAAGATGTCACCTTCTCGTGTCAAGCGTACACCCAAAGCTGATAACACCTGACCCATCCGCTCTACATCCGCTAATAGGGGAACATTACGGATGCGACAATCACCTGGACACAGCAAGGCTCCAGCCATGATTACCAATGCTGCATTTTTTGCCCCGCTAATTTTCACATGACCTCGTAAAGGATGCCCACCCCAAATTTGCAAGACTGAGGAGTCTGCTTTCGGAGCAAATTTGGCATCTGGTAAGCTGCTAGAAGGATTAATAATCCTACCTCCAAAAGTAATACGTATTTTATATGTTTGAAGTTGGTTTTGATTCTACAGTAAAGATTCAATTTGTCCACGTTTTCGGACGAGATCTTTGATTGAAAAATTGTGTTTTTGTCCAGAAATGAAGACTAAAAACCAGTATTGGCAAGCTTTTCAAGATTTTGTTAAATCTAACAAAAAGCAACAACTAAGTAGTACTTACAAGTAGCACTTAATACTCAATGATTTAACTTACGTGCCCAATAAAAATCAATACTCCAATCCATAAGTTAAGTCTTGTCAACTTAAGGTAGACTGAGAATTGAATTAATGACTCAGTTAATTAGTATCTTCGTTGTTCAAAGGTTTTGTTTGTGTGAGGTTGCAAATATCAAACAAATTATTAAAATTGCTTAATAAGTGGCATTGTTTTCAGGCGATCGCGCACTTGGAGTCAAGCTGATTAAATCGTCAATGTTGGACTTCATTGTCTTGCAAATTGTATCTAGGGGTAAGTCATTGGTGTCATAACCAAACGGATTTTCTATTTCTAAACCGATGGCTTCAATTCCAAATACTGTAAAACCAACTAAAGCAGTAATCAAACCCGTCCACCAACCCAGTTCTTTCACAATTTGAAACGGCAGCAGAAAACAATATAGTGCCAGTAATTGCTTCAAATGAATCGCATAAGCCAGTGGCATTGGCGTTTTTAAAATCCGTTCGCAAGAACCTAAATTATCCACAAGATTATTCAATAATTCTTGCATTGCTGTTAATTGGTAGCTATTGATACAATTACGATAGTATTGCTGCTGTAAATAATCCCCTATCCAAAAAGCCACTTCTATGGGAGGATTATTCATAATCTTCAGCTTGATGTATTTGCTAGATGGCATTAATTCTTCTAATTCGTTATTGACGGCTTCTCCGCGCAAGTGTCTTTTGGTTGCCACAGCAAAAGCTACTAATAAATTTAATGCTGCAATTTTATTATCTTTATCATCTGGAGAGATTTCGTCAACCGATACCCAAATCTGCCGCGCTAGATTTCGGACATTATTTACTATAGAACCCCAACATTTTCTCCCTTCCCAAAATCGTTCATAAGCAGTATTTGTCCGAAAGACAAGTAACAAGCCCAAAACAATACTAGGGATAACGCTACCTAAAATAGGTTGAGATACAGGCTTATCCAAATGATGAAGGATAGAAACAAAAAATCCAAAAATTCCACACCATAAAACATTTTTGTAAATGGCTTTTACTACTGAACCTTTAAGTTGTAATGTCGTGTCTACCCATTTCAGGCTTACGGCACTCATGTAGTCATCCTAAGAAAACATCTTAATAATTACTTAAAAATAATAGCTCTACAATCAGCATTATTGCCAAGGAGGATACCGTAAAAAGTAGCGCTAACAACCCATGAAATATGCTTAGAGCAACGACCGTATAGCAATCCTATTTGATTTATCAGCGAAGGCGGGAGGCAGTCCCGATGAAAAAATTTCAAAATGATACCTAAGGCTGGCTATGTCTACACATCTAATTGTAAAGAAATGTAAAAGTTTTAGGCTGGCTGCATAAACCTCGCAAACTGCCCTGATAACTCTATAGAAGAAAAGGTACATACCTATCGATGATGACCATAGGGCATTAATCGCTATCATGTACCCTAGTAAATCAGCAAGTTCTAACCTGTACAAATCCTGCCCTGTAAATTCAGTGTCTAGACATAACATTTAGTTATGTCTTTTTTCGTAATTAGTCTCAAAACGTTGAATTTCGATCAAATAACCACTGGGATCACGTAAAAAACAATGATAAATATTATACTTTTCATTTATTGTAGGTGGCTTTTCAAACTTGATGCCACGTTCTTGGAGATATTCAAACCACTCATCCACCTGCTGTGTGACCAAGGTAAAAATAACACTTGATTGGTTTTCAGGTGAAAGAATTGATGTCTCGCTTGCTTGGCATAATCCCAGGTATCCAGAGCCAGTAACACTATAAATTCGACATGTGCCTTGGTCAAGCCACAACTCCAAGCCTAGCTTTTGTTCGTAGAATTCTGTAGATGCATTGAGATCGTGGGTATAGAAGAAGGTAATCTGTTGATCGATTTGTGGTTTACGAGACATAAAATACATTTGAGTATATACCCTAACGACATCTGGCGATCGCATAGGTAAAAATTTATTTATGTTAGAAACCTGTTACTACTCCAGAACGCTTTAGGCGTATCTGGAGTTTCTTTTTGATAAAGCTATCAAAATGTTCTAAATCATCCGGATATGCCAAAACAAGGTTGAAAAGGGATGCATACCGAATTATTTATATCTAACACGGAGCATCACTTGTTGATGTACTCCTCTGCCAAACAACTCTCGCAAAATAGCCCCAGTTTAACTGGGGCTGTTTTGCGTTGAAGGTGTGTAAACCAGAAGCAGAATAAATATGGAGTCAAGGGAGATAATCTACCACATTTGGGTGTATACCCTGATGACATAGGATTCACTCATGGAAAAAATTGATATAGGTAAATGCGTATCTTTCCTGACTCCAGATTTGTCATTAGCATATCTGGAGTTTTTTCATTATTGGACCTTAAAATTTCCCATTGAGTCTCAACTCTAGCGAATATTTGATTTTTATATAAATTCGGTGGAATTAAAAAATGGAATAATAGAAGATTCGCATATTTTATTTTTGGAATATACCGCGATGCAGCTAAATTTATTAAACTTATAACAGTGCAACTATAACTACTCACTGAAAATCCCAAATAGTTAAGCGATCGCACTTTACCCTTTAAGGCTGACTTGAATGCGATCGCACTTAATAAGAATACTTATTTCACTGTATAGGTTACAAAAATATCCTTTTTCATCTCAACTTCCGCTGGGGCATCTGGATCGTAAGTTGGTGTTAATAAAAAGCTAGCAAAAGACGGTAAAGTAACGCCAGATTTGGAATTACACGAAGGATAGAATAAGGTATAAAATGGCTCGGCTACAGAAGCAGCACCAAGTTTAACACCCATAGCGGTCGCTAAAGCCTGAGCACGACTTTGAGCGTCTTTCATTGCTGATTGATAAACTGAACTCTGCAAAGCTTGACAATCATTAACTGCATACTCGACGCCCACGCTATTGATAGCTAAATTTTCAATTTTGCTCGTTGCTTTATTCGCTGTCCCAACAATTTCCTGAATGCGATCGCGGGTTGGTTTTTCCACTTTTACTAATATCTTGGCATTATTTTCACTGGAATTAGTATTAATTTGCACTTGAATTTTATTAGCACTAATTCTATTAGCAACTAGGGTATCAACTATTGGCTGGAGAGTTGCTTTAGTTAAGGATTTTTTGTTTTCCACAGGTGTAGGTGGAATTTGTCCTATTGGTGTTTTGTCATTTAAGAGGAGAGTTTGTAGGGTTTTGCGGCGGGCTTGCGATAGCGTTGATGGTTGCGTTTGTAACTCATCATTACTATCTTTGCTACTGAATACCAATTCAATATCCGCTGTATCTGCTGGCACTCTTGCTACCCCTTGACCCATTACCATTAATGAATGGCGATCGCTTGCTGGTGGATAAAATAATTGGGCATTAGCGACTTTAGGTCTTAACGCTTCCATCCCAACAGTCATAGTTATACTTACCAGCATCACAGCAGTTATTTTTCTCATGTTCTAGCAATGTCCTTTGAACATAGTATTTGTCAAAGTTTACACTTCAAGAACAATATACTTAATCTTTGATCTAAATAATTTACTAAAAAAAGACTGGGGAGTGGGGAGATGGGGAGGTGGAGGGAATAACCTATGCCCCATACCCCATATCCTCTACACCTTAGCTAGACATCAGGCTTGTTTTTTTATTTCTGAATTCTGAATTTTGAATTCTGAATTCTAGAGTATTAACCAAACCAGTGAGAGGGTTCACAACCAGGTTGAACTATTTCACAAAGGTGATGGCTGATCCAATCTGACTTTTCTTGAACGATTGAGCAAATACCTTGGTGAATCAAATTTTGTAAATGTAGTTGCTGCTCTAAGCGTTTACGAGGCAGCTGATAATTTAGCAAGCTTTCTTGTTCAGCCTCAGCTAGCGGAATATGTCTGTCGGATATCACGCTATAAAAAGAGGGAATGCGGTTGAGGACGAAAGCAATTAGCTCTTGGCGCAAGTCAGGAATCGCAAAGGCTTGTTGATATGGATGATATGGATATGTATCCAAAACACTTTCAATCTCTCCTATTACTGATTGCTGAGTCAAATTAACTACAGTTTTCATAATTTTTTAAACTCCTTTTTTAATTTAGCCAAAGATTAGCGAAGTAAACAACTTTTTAGATGGTAAGGTTGTCATGACAATCAGTTATAAATGATTCAACTGATAGATGCAATAGACCCTTAAACTAGCGTTTTATTAGGGTAGAATATCAAAATTTTTGCTGTGCTAATTTGAGTTAAAGCTGATACTGGCATCACAGTATTTTGCATGGAAACAGCACTGACTAAACTGATAAACTGCCGACATTTTATATTTATAATATTTATTATTTCCAATTCATGCCTTTTTGGCAGAAATCTACATAAAACGCAGCATAAAGTTTAGGGGATCAAGATTAGCAACAAGAAGACAACTTCTATTAGTCAGACCTTTTTAGTCAAATTCAACCTTTTTGGTAGCTAAGATTACTTTCGGATTTACTAGACAATTTACTGTTTCATAGACAGAACTTATTTGTTGCACATTGATTTTAGTAATACAGAAAAATACTGAACTGGTAGACTGTCAAATCAGTCTAGCGACAGATGAAATGATTGAGTAAAAACGTTTAAAAAGTTCACATTATTGCAGAGTATGTTTTAAAAGTCAAAATATATACCCGAAATCTTTCTCGTCGCAGGAGATAGGGTTTCAAACCTCCATTCCTTTCTGGGGAACAGGGGACGGGGGGGTAAGGAATATTGAGGTTGATTGAGAACAGTTTTTAAGTATTTAGACTACTACTGAGATGGAAAGGTGAGGAGTATATATTAGTGTAATTTATTACTGAAAAGCGCTGTAACTACTAAGTGCAAACTAAACCTGCTATTGAGGCATCAATTAGTGCAATATCAGTCATGAGTCCTCGATCATTGGTTATCATCAAATGACAAACGACAAAATTACTACTAATGACTGCTGAAAGCTAATAGTAGAATAAGGTACAGGAAAGCTGCACGGAAGGGAGGAAGGGAAATTGGATGAGATGAGGGCGGCGCTAGAGTTAGCGACTGAAGAAGAATTACAAGACTTAACGGCAATTTTATTTAGTCGTAAGTTCAATCCCCTAGATTACGTTCACACACCCGAACCCATCGAAGTGCAAAGTCAAGACCGCAAAGCTTGGCTAGATGCACTAGAAGGTCGCTTCCGCTTTTTAGCGGCAGATGGGATGACGGTATTGCGGGGACGCACAGAACAAGTAACTTACCGACAAGCGCTAGTGCAAGTATGTAAGTATCTCAAAATTCCTTATTCTAATCAGTTGACAACTGTTGATTTAGAAGCAGAAGTATTTTTGCATTTGCTAGGACAGGTGTGGAAAAAATTGCCTGAGCAGGAAAAACAAAAATTGACTCTACGGATACAGCGTCAGCTCGTCAAATCAGACCTCAAACAACCTTTACCACTTTTATTGCAACGCGATCCCTTAGGGCTGCTTTTTAAAGGGGGTAGTGCATTGGCTGTGACTTCCATGCTGCAACCACTTGTACTCAAACAAATTGCCCGCCAATTTGCCATACACCTTGCTACCTACGAAGTAGCCAAACAAGCGGCGATTAAAGGCTCACAAGCGGCAACAACCCAGTTTCAAAGCTATGTAACTATGCAAATGGCCAGACGGGGTATGACTGTGAGTGCAGCTCGTTATGGAGCAGTCCGCAGTATATTTACCGTGATTGGGCCGATTATGTGGACTTGGTTTTTTGCCGACTTGGGGTGGAGAGCGATCGCTACTAACTATGGTCGCATCATCCCTACCATCTTCGCCCTAGCTCAAATTCGTCTCACTCGTGCTGAATGTTGGGAGCCAGCTTGAACAAAGCTTTTGACCATTTCCACTCCCGTTGGAACTACTCTTTATTGGCACTGTTAATCTTCCCCTTGAGTCCTTTAATCGGGGCTGTGACTATAGGTTTTGTATCATTAATCACTTGGATAAAACAATACCGCCAAATTAGCTGCCGCCCCCTCAACTGGGGATTTGCTCTTTTGAGTCTTTTGTTGATTATCAGTGCTGGGTTTGCCCAGAATAAAACAGAAGCTTTCCTCGGTTTATTTAATTTTTTACCATTCTTTTTAGTTTTCGCCGCCTTCAGCACCTTGATTCAAACAACTGCCCAATTGCGGCAAATGGCTTGGGCTTTTGTAATCAGTTCCATGCCAGTGGTGACTCTCGGTTTGGGACAATTATTTTTGGGCTGGAATTTTAAGTTCGAGTTTATCTGGGTTGTGTTGAGTTGGACAATTAGACCAGGAGGAAATCCACCAGGCCGCATAGCTTCATTCTTCTTGCACGCCAACACCTTCGCTGCTTATCTAGTAATAGTTTTCATCCTTAGTCTAGGGTTATGGCTGGAACAATGGCGATCGGGCATGGGGCATCGGGCATGGGGCATCGGGCATTGGTTATTTCCCCCATCTCCCTCATCTCCCCCACTCCCCTTCCTCTTCCTTACCTTGGCGGTGATTACGAATTTCATCACCTTGATTTTCACTAACTCACGTAATGGATGGGCGATCGCTATTTTTGCTTGTTTAGGTTATGCAATCTACCAACGTTGGCGGATTCTTGTCGGTGGCGTTATCGGCATCGTCACTAGCATACTTTTAGCGGCTTTTGCTCCCTCACCAATCGCTCAATTTTTTCGCCAGTACGTTCCTGCTTTCTTTTGGGCAAGGTTAAACGATGATATGTATCCAGGTAGGCCAGTGGCTTTGATGCGAAAAACTCAGTGGGAGTTTGCCTGGTCTTTGGCTTGGCAACATCCTTGGACGGGTTGGGGTTTACGTAGCTTTACTGGACTCTACAAAGCACATACGCAAATTAAGTTGGGTCATCCCCACAATTTATTTTTAATGTTATCTGCTGAAACTGGTTTTCTCACTACTTTGCTATTTTGTGGCTTACTCGGTTGGATTTTAATTACAGGAGTCCAATTACTGCGAAATTCAAAATACATGTATGCACAAGATAGATTGCTAACTTTCAGCTATCTTCTCGCCTGTGTGGGGTGGATTCTATTGAATAATGTAGATGTAACCCTATTCGATTTTCGTTTGAATACGCTTTCATGGTTAATTTTGGCAGCTACTTGTGGAGTAGTACATCGCTATAGCCAACAACAAAAGCTTGCATCTTATTGAACTGGGGGCTGGAGATTAGGGATTAAGGACTGGGTATCGATGGGATTATTAGGGTGCTTTAGTTGTATTATTTTCTTACCAAGACTATAAATTGGATATTTTTTTAAATGGAAGTCTCTTGGTTGTTTTTCAGTGTATGCACTGGGGACATCTAAAGCTTTAAGTTAATAATATAACTATATTCACGTCTGTGACTGTGAGTGTGACTAAGACCTAATTAGTCACTGTTGCTGATTGTTGGGAAGGTGTAGGGACAACCCTTTGGGGTTTTCCTGCATGACGGGCATCTCTTGTAGATGCCCTTTTGTATGTTTGTTATTTTCCTCAATTAAATACAATTTTCAAAAATTTTCAATTAATAAAAATTGGGAATAAGGAACTTCAAATATGGTGGCTGAAATCAAATTAGGTCTTTGCAATCCGCCAGAGCCTATTTATTTGTATGTGAAAAACGGAGAATTAAGCGGAGAACCTTACCTTTGGTATAATTACGACATTAATAAGAAAACAACTATTCCTGTGCAACAAACAGGGCTGACAGAGTATATATCTGAACTCAAGCAGATATCTAAAAATTCTCATATCGTCTCTGGTGATGCAATACATTTCTGAGGGATTTCCAAGAAATAAATTATCCAAATAAACGAACCACATTCCGCACCCAATATTCTCATTGAGATTCAAAACTAATGTAGCGCTGACAGTGATAACTGCAATAACCCGTATTCTTTAGGTGTAAGCTCTCGGTAAAATGGGTGTGTCGCTAACTAAAAAAAGACGCCTTGTTAACCAACCTTATGCTCACAACAGCTGACTTTTTTCAATACACCCAATGGTCGGGTATTGCCACCTTGGTATTCGCTGCCTTAGCAGCGTTGGGTTTTGTTTTCAAATGGGGCATCCGCTTTCGGTTGGTGGGGACGACTGGCTTTATGGTGGTGCTAACAGCTGGGTTATTTGCACTCTCTATAGTCCCCTTGAGTCGCACTGTAATTCCAGGAGCAGTGCGCTACAGTCTAGTTTATGACAATGGCTCAACACAAGCGGCGATCGCCGTCTCACCCGAAATTACTCCCACACAATTAGAAGCAACTTTACGTCAAGCGGCTAGCAATCTTTATTCTTATGGTCGTTCTGGTACACTCCAAGACGACAAGTTAACAGTTCGTGCCCGTACTATTCTTCACCCAGAGGCAGGGATTTCAGTACCAGTTTACTTGGGTGAAATCAAGCGATCGCTCGTCTCTCGTGGCAACTCCCCAATAACAGTGGAAATTTATCAAGATAAGTTCGCTCAATTGCCGAAATCCAAGGCTTAAGGGGAGTAGGGAGTGGGAAAGTGTGGGGAGTGTGGGGAGATGGGGAGTAAAGGGGGAAAGATTTCTTTCCTCCCACACCTCCCACACCCCATGCCCTACGCCCCATACCAATGCTTGTTATCAGGATGACATAATTTATTTTGTATTTACCGATACTTGAAATATTATTTTTAGATTAAGATATTCACACTTTAGTCATTGGGCTATAGCAAAAGTTAATCAGCGTGCGGGTAATGGGTACTGGCAGTTGTGATTTGTCAGTTGTTTTACTAGTTACCAGTTTTGCCATTTTTAAAAATATTGGCAGCAAATGAATTGGCTGTAGGGACGTATAGATGTACGCCCTAGCTTATGTACTCTGTAGCTGCAATTGCTTGAAGGGTAAGACTACAAAGAAATTCTCGGCTGCCGATCGCTTTTTTTGGGAATCTGAGAGTGCTAATGTTATTTAATTATACGGTTGTTCAAAACTTTGATAGTTCGGAATTTTAGATCGATGAGCATTATAGATTCAAGCAAGGTCGTCAAATTACTTAACCAGTGGGCAACAGGCTTTGTCTATTTCATGGTTCCGCTAAAATCCAGTTGAACGGGTTAAAATTTGTTGCCATCTTTAAATCAGCTTGGCAACAAGTATCTCTAAGCAAAAGTCAATTTGATTAAGAAATATCAAAGTTTTGGCAAACTAGTTTATATGTCTAATAAATTTTCTACTCAACCTTCTTTGTCTACTCAAACTTCTAGTTCATTATTTACGCTCACAGTTGCCCCAGCAAAATTAATCCGTGGTTCTGGTGTGTTGCAAGCAGCGGCAGCAGAAATCGCTTCTTTGGGAAATCGTCCTTTAATTGTGGCGGGAGAGCGCACTCTGGCTATCAGCCAAGAAAATCTGCAACCGATTTTAGAAACGCAACAGTTACATCCTGCCCAAGTTTCCTATGGTGCAGATTGCTGCGAAGCTAGTTTGGAAAGTTTACGCAAGGCAGCTAAAGAACATAAAGCTGATGTGATTATCGGTGTTGGTGGCGGCAAAGCTTTAGATACAGCGAAATTAGTCGCGCAACAGCTACAGCTACCAGTGGTGACGATTCCGACTTCCGCAGCTACCTGTGCAGCTTGGAGTGCCTTGTCGAATGTTTATTCAGAAGACGGGGCATTTCTTTATGATGTGGGGCTGTCTCGTTGTCCCGATTTATTGATACTCGACTATGACTTGATTAAAACAGCACCACAACATACTTTAGTAGCTGGAATTGGTGATGCGATCGCCAAGTGGTATGAAGCCTCAGTTAGCAGCGGGCATTTACAAGACACTTTAATTATCGCCGCAGTTCAACAAGCACGAGTTTTGCGAGATATTCTCTTACAAAAGTCACCCACAGCCCTTAAAGAACCAGGTAGTGAAGTTTGGCGAGAAGTTGTAGACGCGACTGTATTACTCGCTGGGGTAGTTGGTGGACTTGGAGGGGCGCAGTGTCGCACTGTTGCTGCCCATGCGGTACATAATGGTTTAACGCACATTTCGGGACACGGCAGTATTCACGGCGAAAAAGTTGCTTTGGGAATTTTGGTGCAACTGCGTTTAGAAGAAATGCTACAAAACAATCAACTAGCAGCATCGGCACGACAGCAGTTGTTAAAGTTCTACGCAGAAATTGGACTACCCCAGAAATTAAGTGATTTGGGATTGGGCAATATTACATTAGGTGAGTTGCAAACAGCCGCCGAAATTGCCCTAGCTCCTAATTCTGATATCCATCGACTACCTTTTAGAGTCGCGCTGGAACAGTTGATGGCGGCAATGGTTTCTACCACTGCACCTATAGATAGTAGAGATATGATGAATCGAGTTTCGCCCAAGGGAATGAGTGACGAGGTTGAAGCATGAGTTTGAATTGGATAGTGCCAGCAGAACGTATACAAAAACTCCCACCTTATGTATTTGCCCGTTTAGATGAACTAAAAGCTAAAGCACGGGAACAAGGGTTAGATTTAATTGATTTGGGCATGGGAAACCCTGATGGTGCAACACCACAACCAGTGGTAGAAGCTGCGATCGCCGCTTTGCAAAATCCCGCCAATCACGGTTATCCTCCCTTTGAAGGCACTGCGAGTTTCCGCCGAGCAATTACTAATTGGTATCGTCGGCGTTATGATGTCATTCTTGACCCTGATAGCGAAGCCTTACCGCTACTCGGTTCTAAAGAAGGATTAACCCATTTAGCCATCGCCTACATTAACCCTGGCGATGTGGTTCTGGTTCCTTCTCCCGCTTATCCCGCGCATTTTCGCGGCCCAGCGATCGCCGGGGGGAAAATCCACAGCTTGATTCTCAAACCAGAAAATGACTGGTTAATCGATTTAGCTGCCATTCCTGATGAGGTTGCCCGACAAGCCAAAATCCTCTATTTCAACTATCCCAGCAATCCCACCGCTGCCACCGCCCCCCGCGAATTCTTTGAAGAAATCGTCGCCTTCGCCCGCAAATATGAAATTTTGCTGGTACACGATCTGTGTTATGCCGAGTTAGCCTTTGATGGTTATCAACCCACTAGCTTGTTAGAAATTCCCGGCGCCAAGGAAATTGGTGTGGAATTTCACACCTTATCCAAAACCTACAATATGGCTGGTTGGCGCGTCGGGTTTGTGGTGGGTAACCGACATGTCATCCAAGGTTTGCGGACGCTGAAAACTAACTTGGATTACGGCATTTTTGCCGCCTTGCAAACAGCAGCCGAAACCGCTTTGCAACTACCAGATGTGTATTTGCATGAAGTACAACAACGCTATCGCACCCGCCGCGATTTCCTGATTGAAGGATTAGGACAGCTGGGTTGGGATATTCCTAAAACCAAAGCGACGATGTATCTTTGGGTGAAATGTCCTGTGGGCATGGGTTCTACAGATTTTGCCTTGAATGTGTTGCAGCAAACTGGCGTTGTAGTTACTCCTGGTAATGCTTTTGGGGTTGCGGGTGAAGGGTATGTGAGAATTAGTTTAATTGCAGATTGCGATCGCTTGGGTGAAGCTTTACATCGTTTCAAGCAAGCTGGCATCCGCTATCAACCGGAAGCTGTAGTCTCTATTTCACAATAGAGATAACCTTATCAAAATCTGATTCATGCAAACTCCCGCTGCCACTATTCCTCATTTAATTGCTGCGGGCTTTCATGCCCTTTCCGATCCACTGAGGATTAAGGCATTGGAACTGTTACGACAGCGAGAATTATGTGTGTGTGATTTGTGCCAAGCCTTGGGGGTAAGTCAGTCGAAATTAAGCTTTCATCTGAAAACCCTCAAGGAAGCTGGCTTAGTTCACTCCCGTCAGGAAGGACGCTGGATTTATTACAGTTTGAACTTGTCGCAATTTAGTGTTTTAGAAGAATATCTGGCAGATTTTAAGCCTTAAGTTTAACTTGCACATCAGATAGGTTGCTGGTAAACGCAGTGCAGATTACTCTGCCCTGGGTGAAATTATTAGCATCAAAAATAGTTGTTGTGTAAGACGAGAAACGAAATCAACAAAATCGCTATCTTGAATTTGAGAATTGCAGAGCGAATGTGAATCAAGATGGTAGATTTTCGTACAACTTGGGTAACCTAAAAGCAGCCATCGCCTAAGTGCATAAGAGTTTTGGCGTTGCTGAATATAGGTATGAATTGTTGATGTAGAAACGTAAAATTTTACGTCTCTACAAGGGTTTTGGTTGCACAACTAATGATTTTCATACATCAAATCAGCAACACCAGAATTTTTATTCTTTTTTATAAGTGTTTTTTAAATCTTGCCTAGAAACAGAGTGGCTGATCGCAGATATGGCACTCATTCAATTAAAATCAGGAGCTAGTGAAGCATAAATGAGTCTAGTTTTAAAATGTCTTTTAGCGGTCAAGAAAAACCACCTCAACCGTTATAAAAAAGTACTAACTGGCCTTGCTCTCTCACTGTGCTACCTAAATTTTGGCATACAATCTGCTCAAGCTGAAGGTAGTCGCACCCTATATCCCAGTACTGCCCCAGCCAGCAGTAGCAGAGCTAACTTAGAGTGGCGTACTGATACTTATGGCGGTCTGGTGCTGCGACGAACTTTACTAAAAGTCTATGCCAACAAAGATGAGTATATTCTTTTGGGTTCCAGCGCAGTTGGGGTAAATAATGGTAATATCCGCGTTTACAACCCCGGTCGTGTCAGTGGAAGTATTGGCAGTGAAAGCGTTCCCAACACAGCAGATTTTGTGTGTACTTCTCAACCTGGGCGAGGCTTTATTTCAACTCGCCAACAGGAGTTAAATGGCCCCCGTGCTATTTCTGGCACAGGTAATCCCAACGGCTATCTTCCCTGCTACTACCAGGCTCCATCCACTGGAGTTTATGACATCGTTTTCTATGGGCCTGAAGGAGGTAACTCTGCAAATAATGGCGCTCCTACTGGTGAAATTAATTTGAGTAATGGGAGCAACTTTGGCAATCAACAAGGAACTAGTGTTGCAGCTTGGGATGTAACAGTACGCAGTAGCGATCAAACTTCAACAACTGACTTGAACGGGCGATTATTCAGCTATTATCTGGCCTTATTTACTGGTAATAATGGTCGATATCTCAACTTCCCAGTCTATCCAGTAACCACAGATGGTTTCCGATATAAAGTAGAACTCAGAGGTACAGATCCTAATGGATTCGTTCTCTATGGTAATCAAACTGGCTTTTTTGACAGTGACGGGATAACGCCTCTGTACCACGACATACTGGGGGCGGATAGTCAGCTGGCAAATCCCCAAGGCGGTGTTAGCTTAGCTCGTCCTCAATACGCTACCTTTTTTAACTCCATCGATGCCAGCGTACTTCCATACGTTGACCGCTACAAACGAGATGGCACTTTAGAAGGGACTGGCATTCCTCTTAGCCCAATTATTCCTGTTGTTAGTAATTTACAATTCAACGGCACAGCTGGAGGAAATAACAGTTCTTACAGCACAGGTGGTACTTTGAGCTTTGACAGCAACGTAGCAGGTACTTACGAACTGATTATCAGCCGAGACGGCAGCAATTTTGATCCCACTAACTCCCAAAACCGCCTTTTGCGAGGAATCATGACTACAGCGGGACAGCAAGCAATTAATTGGGATGGTAAAGATAACAGTGGCAATTTTTTCCCGGTTGGCAGTAATTACAAAGTTAGTGTCAGAACTTATGGAGGTGAATATCACTTTCCATTGCTAGACGCAGAAAACAATTTTACTGGTGGTCCTACGATTACAATGCTGAATGCCACTAATCCTATAGGCAACAGTAGAGGATTTTACGACGATCGCGGTTATAAAACCATCGGTGGCACTCAAATCGGTACTTCTGGTCAAGTACTATGTGGTAGTAACCCACCAAACCCAGCCTTTAGCGACCCACTTAATGGCTTTGACACCGCCAGCAATAACCGGAAATTTGGTCAAAACGATCTCAGTAATAATAACGGTGGTAACGCTGGGTCATCATGCAACGGCTCTTTTGGAGATACCAAAGGGTTGGATTTATGGACTTATTATCCCGGTCAATCTGTACCAACTCCATTGAACATTGTTGATATAGTTTCACCGAATGCTGGCAAAGTCATAATCAACGAAGTTTTGTATAACGAAACTGGCACAAATACTAATACTAACGATGAATTTATTGAACTGTATAATGCTTCTTCATCATCTGTAGATTTGAGTGGTTTGAAGTTAGGAGATGGACACTTGACTGCTGATGATAATGATAGTACTAACGGCTTTACTTATACATTTCCTAACGGCACAATCTTACAACCAGGGCAATATGCTGTGATTTGGATTGGGGATAACAACCCCAATCATCAAGCCACAGGAGCAGCTTTTCAAACTTGGTTAGGACAAACTCCCAAACTCAACAATTTGGGTGATGATGTTTGGTTGTACGATAATCAAAATAAAATTATTGACTATGTTGCCTATGGCAGCGGTAATGAAATTAATACACCTCCGGCGAGTGTTCTCAATCTCTGGGACAACACATATCAGTCTTCTTTAATTGGGGCTAACATTGGGCAATCTATCAGCTTAACTCCCAATGGACAGGATACCAATACCAGTGCTTGCTGGGAAGCAGCTACGAGTGGGAACGCCAGCACACGATGTCCAAATTATCTACCAACTAGAGACACTGATACCATAGGTACTCGCGTTAACAGCGTCGGCGAAAACAATAACGGTGCTACTGTTACCAATGCAAAACTTTTGTTAGTCAAACGCATCACTCGCATCAATAATCAAGATTTAACCGACATTGTAGATGGTCGCAGCGACGTTGCTAGTACTGCTACCAACTATCTACCAGAACCCTATGCTTCCGAAGATAACGATGCAAAATGGCCTGCTGGCTATCTGCGGGGAGTGATTAATGCTGGGACTGTGAAGCCAGGAGATGAGCTGGAATATACTATCTACTTTCTTTCCAAGGGGCCGAATGATGCTAGTAACGTTAAATTCTGCGACTTAGTTCCTAGTAATGCTAGTTTTATTCCCACTGCGTTTAATGGTAATACTCCTAATGATGGTGGTTTATCAGGAGCAGATCGAGGTATTGCCCTTGCAGTTAGTTCTAGTAATCCTACAGTTTACTTTAGCAATGTAGAGGATGGCGATCGCGGACGTTATTATCCTGCTAACGAGTTAGCCCCATCATCCTGCGGTACTAACACCAATGGCGCTGTGATGGTGAATATCACCCGCAGTCCAGATTTACCGACTCTAGTCAAAGATGTTTACGGCTTTGTCCGCTTCCGCGCCAAGGTGAAGTAGAGACGCGATTAATCGCGTCTGTACAAGAGAGACGCGATTAATCGCGTCTGTACAAGAGAGGCGCGATTAATCGTGTCTGTACAAGAGTTATTTTGCTTGTCCCAGCGTCTTCCCGTCTTCTCGTCTTCCCCTAGAAGTCCTTTAGCCGCCGCTAACTGGCGGAATTAATACAACTTCATCGCCATCTTGTAAGAGGGTATCTGGTTCGACGAATATCAGATTAACTCCAAAGCGGGTGACATCACGCCATTGGGAGAGTTCAGGGTGTTCGACTATGAGGCGATCGCATACTGCTCTCACCGGCGTACCATTGGGAAATTCCAGTACTAATTCTGAAACCTGAAAAGCTTCTTGATAAGCGGCGAACAATTTGACGGTAACGGTAATTGCAGATTTAGACATACAAAATGCTTTGGCAGCGCCAGCAAGTATTTTAATGCTTGAGAAGCGCCCTGAATTTTTGAAATTTATTATACATTACTAAGCAGGTGGGCACAAATCAAGGTCGAATAATATTGCACACTCAAGTAATACCCTTAGTTCTACAGGAATACGATTTGATTTTTGAAAAAACTCGCCCTCAACTCGAAAAGCCTGATTCCCTATTGTCGCACAGACAAGGGTTAATTGCGTCTGTCTCTACTCCCCATTACCTGACTACGTAGATAATTTCAAAAATTAAATACACCGGATTTTTAGGAATGTAATGTACGCACTCGAAGTCTCAAACCCTAGTGCCAAGCCTGTTTTACTTCCCAATCCTGACTCCTGAATTTTGAATTCTGCTGTATGATTCCTATATGAGTTATTGCCTCAATCCCAAGTGTCCAAATCCTGCCGATTTAATGAATGCCAACGGTAACACTTTCTGTCGTAACTGTGGGGCAAACTTGTTACTAGAAAACAAGTACCGAGTAATTAAATTATTGGGTAGCGGAGGCTTTTCTCGAACTTTTGAACTAGAAGATAACGGCATAAAAAAAGTTCTCAAGGTTTTGAATTTATCTTTATTTAGTGATTCAGACAAAAAATCTAAAATAGTTAATTTATTTAAGCGAGAAGCTGAGGTGTTAATTCGCTTAAATAATTCAGGAATTCCTCAAGTTGAGCCAGATGGATATTTTGAATTGAACTTTCCAAATTGCCCAGAGCCATTATACTGCTTGGTAATGGAAAAAATTGAGGGTTTAAATTTACAACAATGGTTAAAAAATCGGGATAATAAACCCATCACACCAGAACTAGCGATCGCTTATTTAAAACAAATACTACAAATTTTAGAGCAAGTTCATGCTCAGGGCTATTTTCATCGGGATATTAAACCAGCAAACATCATGGTTAAACCAGATGGACAACTTGTGTTAATTGACTTTGGAGCAGTACGCGATTTAGCACAAACTTATGTGCAGCAACAAAATGAAAATACCATAGTTGGTACAGTGGGTTATTCATCACCCGAACAAATGAAAGGCACAGTAGTAAAGCAATCAGATTTTTTTGCTTTAGGACGAACTTTTGTGCATTTACTAACTGGAAAGCTGCCATTGAATCTGGAAGAAGACCACCAAACAGGTAAGTTAATTTGGCGCGACCAAGTTTTATTTAACTCAAATTCTTGGAGAAACTGGTTAGAGAAGTTGAGGTGGCGATCGCTTTTTGATTTGCTCGATGAAATGATGGAGCCATATTGGAAAAATCGTCCAGAAAATACTCAAGTAATTTTACGACGCCTGAATCATCCAATTACTTTACCAGGTATTTCACCTTGGGTAGCTGGCACGGCTATTTTATTTGGAGTTGGATTACCTAGCGCTTATTGGTATTTTAACGGAGTAAATGGATGTTCAAAAATTTGGCTGAGGAGTTTTCCTTTAGAGGATAATATCAGTTGTGGGGAAGAAATTCTGTTACCAAATATCAATATGAGAGTAACAGAAAAAGAACGAGGAGTAAAGGCGATCGCTGGAGGGAATTACCAAAATGCGATTATTTGGTTAGACAAGGCATGGCAAAAGAATCGCGATCCGGAAACCTTGATTTATCTTAATAACAGCCGCTTAGAAGTTGAGAAAATTAATGCCTACACCATCGCTGTTGTTACACCTCTCAGCAATAATAATGATAACATTAACTCCAGCAAAGAAATATTACGTGGTGTTGCACAGGCACAAAATGAATTTAATCAAAAATATAAAACCCAAAAAATCGGTTTGAAAGTTTTGATTGCTAGTGATTCCAATCAAGAAGAAGATGCTCAAAAAATAGCAGAAAGTTTAGTAAATAAAGCTGATGTTTTAGCGGTTATTGGTCATTTGAGAAGTGACACCACTCTAGAAGCTATCAAAATTTATCAAGCACAGCATCTCTTATTAGTTTCTGCAACAGCCACATCAGAATCTTTATCTACATCCTGTAAATCAAATTATCCTAATTGTTTTTTTCGTGTTGTTCCTAGCAATCGTGTTATTGCCGAAACTTTAGCTAACTACCTGAAAAAAGAAAATAAGCTAAAAGCGGCAATATTTTTCAATCCTAACAGTACTTACAGTAAATCTCTGCAAGCACAAATGAAAGGTAGACTTTCTGAATTAGGTGGAGAAGTAGTAGCAGAGATACCTTTATATGACAATATCGAATCTACTATAAACCAGGTGCAAGAGCAAAAAGCAAATGTAATTGTTTTATTTACAACTACCGATGGTCTAACTTCTGATTCCGCAGTTCAGGTAATTGAATATGCGAAAAAACACAAATATTTAGTAGTCGGTGGAGATAGTATAGACAATAATAAACTTCTCAAACCATTAGTAGACAATCAAGCAGGTGCAGTAGTAGCTATACCTTGGCATTCGAGAAGTAATTTAAATCGAAATTTTCCCAAACAAGTAGAGAAATTTTGGGGAAAAACAGGGAATTGGTACACTGCATTATCTTACGATGCAACTCGTGTATTGCTAACAGCCTTGGAAAAAATACCATCACCCAGTCGTGAAAATGTGCAACAAGCGATCGCTGAAACTAATTTTAAAGCAAGTGGCGCCACAGGCTTAATTTCTTTTAAACCAAATGGCGATCGGCAACAGGATAATATTCATTTAGTAAAAATTATACAAAACCCCAATACAGGACAAATTGAATTTCTACCTTTGGATTTATCAAAGTAATTTCCAGGTGATTAAATTCTAGGTTAAAGGTGAATCTGCAAGTTTCTTGTTACAAACCCTTGATTTTTAAATTCAACTGAGTGACCTTTATGAGCAAGTAAACTTTGATGACAGCGATGAATAAATTAATATTTTGTGGCAGAGATTTCCGACCTTTTTAATATATCGGAAATCTTCTTTTTAGGATAAATCAAACTGGTATAAATCCGGCTGAGTTACATCAATCATCTATGCGTAGCAACTTGCGATAGAACGGTTGTGAAAAATCGGTGGTGCGATAACGTTTATAGTTTTCCATAAGTTCAATTAAATAATTAATAAACTCGAAACTCGCCATCATCAGTTCGTAGCTCAGTTCAGCATTGCCATCAAACTGTACTCGGCAACGTGTTAAATCTGAAGGTAGAGTAGCAACATTCCAGGAGGCAACGAAAGGGACATGTTCACTAGCTTCTATTTTTCGATGTCCCTCCAAAACGCCTTTTTGATAAAGACTAATGGCAAAAGGTAAAAAATTCCTTTTAGCGCCTTGAACGTAAGGTAAGTAAACATTGGCTTGTTGTTGAGTGGCTGGTTGAAGTTGCTCAATAGACATTATTAGATATTCCTCAAGTTAGTTGGCAACTGGCGATAGGCTCATAGTAGTATTCCCAAAAAATGTGTCTAAAGCACATAGTGGGGAGGTGGGGAGATGGGGAGATAAGGAAAATAATTAATCCCTAATGCCTAATGACCAATACCCAATAAATGAAGTTACTGCTAAGAAATATTAAAATTTCGGTTACAATAAGGCTGCGTTAACTTTTATCGAAGTTGGGGCAATACACTAAAAAATCCCTGCTCTAAAGTGGTGGATGCGGTTATTGCTGTTTCTTCCAAGGACAAGCTGCTGATGCCTTGCTATCAAATCGCCTAAACTGGAGTTTCCGTTGGTGAAACTCTCTACTCTACAAGCTTCCTGGCCAAGCGGCTATCAAAGGAATCCAGCTTGTGTCTAGGAGTGGTAAATGTGGTTAATGCAAGGTAATTAAACACAGTGGCAGTGACAACAATGGTAGTCCCAGAAGCTCTTGGCTTAGGGATAGCGGGTATTACAGTTTGCCCATTCCGAATTAATTTCGGGAAAAGTAGTTAGGGATATTTCTCCGTAAAATTACTAACTGTAGATAAGATATAGTGGTTTTTGAATCAAGCAACCCAACCTATGCCAGCGAATTCCTGGCCCGAAAAAGATTCTTATCAAGAGCTCGATCCACTCAACTCCTTGTTGTCTGACCTCTCAGTAGATGAGGAGTCTGTGTTAGAGACAGAATGTGTGTCTCTACCATCCCGGTTTCAAGGTCGTAGACGTAAAGCAGCTCTGGTCTTGACTATCGTCTGGAGTGGCACGATCGCTCTGCATTTAGTTTCTTGGGCATCCATATTCATTCTAGGATTAACCACCGTTCTAGGCCTTCATGCTTTGGTGGTAGTGTTTACCAAACCTCGTCGCTCACCAAAAGAAATGCAGGGAGATTATCCCTATGTCTCTGTATTAGTGGCTGCAAAAAATGAGGAAGCGGTAATTGCTAAATTAGCCAAAAATCTTTGTAATCTAGATTATCCAGAGGGCAAATACGAAGTATGGGTAATTGACGATCGCAGCACCGATAATACACCCCATTTATTAACAGAGCTACAGCATAAATATGACAAGCTGAAAGTACTCACGCGCTCAGCAGACGCTAGTGGTGGTAAGTCGGGAGCTTTGAATCAAGTCCTACCCCTGACAAAGGGCGACATCATTGCCGTGTTTGATGCTGACGCCCAAGTGACACCAGATTTATTATCACAGGTAATACCTTTATTCCAAAGAGAAAATGTGGGGGCGGTGCAGGTGCGAAAAGCGATCGCCAACGCCAAAGAAAATTTTTGGACTAAGGGTCAAATGGCCGAAATGGCACTTGATACCTGGTTTCAACAACAGCGCACAGCCCTTGGTGGAATTGGCGAATTACGCGGCAACGGTCAATTTGTCAGGCGTTCAGCCCTCTTAACCTGCGGTGGCTGGAATGAAGAAACCATTACCGATGACTTGGATTTAACAATCCGCTTACATCTGGAAAAATGGGATATTGAGTGTGTTTTCCATCCAGCAGTGCAAGAAGAAGGAGTGACAAAAGCAGTTGCACTCTGGCATCAGCGCAACCGTTGGGCAGAAGGCGGATATCAGCGCTATTTGGATTATTGGGATTTAATTCTCAAAAACCGCATGGGAACCCGCAAAAGCTGGGATTTGCTGATGTTTATGCTGATTATGTATATTTTGCCAACAGCAGCAGTACCAGATTTATTAATGGCGATCGCTCGTCATCGTCCACCAATGTTAAGTCCCATTACAAGCTTGTCCGTCACCATGTCGATGGTGGGCATGTTCACAGGCTTGAGGCGGATACGTCAAGATCGGGAATTCTCATTTTCTACGTATTTTACCTTACTGCTACAGACTGTACGCGGCAGTTTATATATGCTGCACTGGCTAGTAGTCATGAGCAGTACTACCGCCCGCATATCTGTCAGACCAAAGCGGCTGAAATGGGTGAAAACCTTACATACTGGGACTGGAGAATAGCCCCTAAGGGGAATTTAAAATTCAAAATTTAAAATTTAAAATGCAAAATTACAAATAATTTTGCATTTTTTTATTCATCATCAACCTCTGATTCTTCTACCCATTCAGGTGTAGTCATGGAATCAGAAAATTCTGTTGAATCATCTGTGAAACGGATAACTTGACCGTTAAAAAATTCTGCTAAACGTTGAGCTGCGATCGCTACTTCATCCGGTTCCCAATTAGGTGGAGGTGTTTGGGTTGGTGGTGGAGGCAAAGTTTTTACCCCATTTCCATTCACCCCATTGCCATTCCTTGCTGACGATTCGGTTTTTACTGGTGGTGTTGGTACTGGTTGTGGTGTGGCTGGCTGTGGTACTGGTGCTGGAGGCGGAATTTGCCCATTGGAAGTGGGAGTAGCTGGTTGCTGAGGACGAGTAGAATCTTGCCGTGCAGGAGCTTTTTTGCCTGGGGTAGAGTTTAATGAAGTTCCTTTTTCCAGATTTACCTTAACTTCATGTTGGAAAGTCTGCTGGAAAGCCGTGACAATTATAGGTAAATCGGATTTAACTTTTTCATACCATGCCGGTTTGATAGCAATATGAGCCACTGCACCATCGAACTCGATGAGTTGGCACATTTGACGTAGGAGTTCTCGCCTTGAGATTGGTTGGAAGTTAGCAAGTACTTGTTGCCAAACTTGAGTTAAGTCGTATTGTGGTGTCTCAACAACTTCTAAGGTTGCTGCCTCACTGTTGGCAGAAGGTACGGGTTCTGGGGTTGATTGTGAAACTGAGTTAATGGCAGAACTGTGATTTGTTTGCTTCTCGTTTGGGGTAGATGATCTGACAGAGTGATTTTGGGCAGCTGCTAAATGATGGGTTCCAGAATTGTGGTTTGTTTGCCGTTCATCTGGAGAAGATGATGTGATGGGGTGATTTTGGGCAGCTGCTAGATGATGATTTGCTAAATTGTGATTTGTTTGCCCATTAGTTAAAGGTACGGAAGAGACTGGATGATTTTGGGCGGTTACTAGATGGTAGTTTGGAGATACAGCAGGTGTATTAACTTGCAATGGTAAATTTGGGGCTTGTGGCTGAATATTCGTTGCACTGGGTAACAGTCCTAATATTGTTACCTCCAACCACAAACGTGGCTGGGTGCTGTTTTTGATTTGCACTTCAGCTGTTCGTAAGTGTTCCTGTCCTGCCAAAATCATGGTCATGTGCCAGTTTTGGGCAAACTCCACCAGCGCTTTCCAAGTTTGCTGAGTACAAGCAACCAAATCGTGGCGATTGGGTGCTGTTTTGGCAATCAGTAAATCGCGGTAAAAACCGGCGAGATTTTGCAGAATAGTCAGCGGTTCTCGACCACGATCTAAAATGTAGTGGGTACAGTCCAGAACTGCTTCTGGTTTATCTTGAGCGATCGCTGCTAAAAGCCCTAGTAAGTCTTGTTCGCTTACCGTCCCCACCAAATCCCAAACTTTATCTGGTGTCACTTCACCCGCTAATAAAGCCAATTGGTCAAGCAAACTTTCGGCATCCCGTAACCCCCCTTGAGAAAGTTGGGCTACCAAAGTTACAGCATCGGGTGAAATATCAATGTTTTCTTTAGAGGCGATCGCACTTAAATGCTTAACCATCGCTTCTAGGTGAATACGTCTAAAATCAAACCGCTGACAACGTGAAATAATTGTTGGTAACACCCGTTGCGGGTCTGTTGTCGCCAAGACAAAAACTACGTGCTTTGGTGGTTCCTCTAATGTTTTTAATAACGCGTTGAATGCCTGATTACTGAGCATGTGGCATTCATCAATCACATAAACCTTGTAGCGGCACTGCACAGGAGCAAACTGAGCTTTTTCAATCAACTCTCGGATATTATCGACACCAGTGTTACTGGCAGCGTCGATTTCAATTACGTCTAAGGAATAGCCTTTGGTGATTCCCTGGCAAACATCACAGACACCGCAGGGGTCGGCGGTGGGCTTGTCACTTTTGAGACAATTAAGAGATTTAGCTAGAATTCGAGCACTAGAAGTTTTCCCCGTACCTCTAGGTCCGGTGAATAAATAGGCGGGGGCGATTTTGGATGTGCCGATCGCATTGGTGAGGGTGGTGGCGATCGCCTCTTGACCTACCAGTTGAGCAAAACTCTTGGGGCGATACTTGTGGTGCAGGGGTTCGTAAGACATGGAAATATAGACTTCAATGCCTTTTAACGTTGATTAATAGCACCGAGTCGAATTTGGGATTCAATTATTTTAATCTCTTGCACCTGCTTTGTTTGTTGATGTTGCCATACCAATTGCACTAAATTGACTCTGTAAATTTTGGCACTAAGAGAAGCAAGCCAAGAGAACATATTTTTAACTATGATTTCACCATCGATGCATCCGAATTATAGCATACCATTTAGTACATTTGTTCTAAAATTGGCGAGTGGGGATTGGGCACTAGGGACTGGGAGTGTGTCAAGGATGAAAATGGGAAACTTTTTATAATCTCCCCACACTCCCCAGTCCCCAGTCCCTAATCCCGAATTTTCTTGACGGAACTAACGCCATAGCGCAATGCGATCGCTACAATCTTAAGGATAAACAACACTCAATGGTGCAGCAGATGCTCAAGCGGCTAGTTCAATGGCTCAAAAAGCTTTTTCAAAGCTTGTTTGGTGGAAAACAGACTATCTCAAAAGCTAGGGGGATTGTGCAAAAAGAACCAGCACCACCTCTGGGCGATACGGATCTGGAATTTCTCTTCAACGAACTGTTGCAAGGAGTAAATCAAGCACGGGGTGAAGCTTGGGCACGCAAGTGGTTGCATAATATTGAACATCGGATCACAACTGAACGCTGGGTTGAGTGGTTGAGACGCTTTGGTGAAAGGTTGCTAGCATCACCCACGCCTAATAATGAAATGGCTGCGCGGTTGGTACAACTGGGTGAGTTGGGCATCGGAGAAATGACAGATGTTGCTTATAATATCGGGATGCAGTTGTTAAAACGCAATCAAGGCGAACCAATTTTGGAATATGAAGGGCCGGATGCTGTGAACACTACTTTACCATCTAAACCAACCGCCCCAGTGTCTGAGGAAGTATATGAAGGAGAAAATTTACCAGAAGGAGAATACCAAACAGTCACCCTAGAAGAACTATTTGTTATGTTGCAGCACGATGAAAATTTACGCCATCAGATTGCCCAGCAGTTGGCTGTTGAAACTGACGATCCGGAACTTCTAGTGCAGGCATTAATTAGTCAATTATATTCCGGTGGTCAATCGGCTACAGAGCAAACAGAAAATTAATCATTTTCCAAAGTCAATCTATTTTGGATTTTAAATTTTGGATTTCGGCTTACCTCGACTTCTCTACGAGACGCACTCGCGTTCGCTACTTCGACTACGCTACTTCGGCTTGCTTCTCTACGAGAGGCTGCGCCAACGGCTCTGCTCAGGACAAGCCACTCAGCACAAGTCAGTACAAATCGGCACAAGTCGCTCAGTCGAACTATTTTGGATTGAAACAGATTACTCTGGGTAAGGGCTTGATAGCGTGGCGTTAGCGAGTCTTCAAGCATCGGATTTTAAATTTTTTATTTTGGATTAATTCCCACCTATAGTAGTGGAGCATATAGCTTGCTTCTGTGCAGGAGTAGCGAAATAATCTAAAATCTAAAATCTGAAATTAGTAGCGTTTTAATGCTGTAATCTTGACCTTTTGTGTATTTTTTGCTAGCCTGCCACAGAAACACTGTACGGATATAATGGGTTTTCACGTAATTCATGACTTTTTTAACACAACGATGGCTACAATCTAGAAAAACAAAATCCAAGAGTGTGGCAGATGCTCAGGCGGATATCTCAGTCGCTTAAAAGGTTTTTAAAGCGCCTCATTGAAACTAAGCAGACCAGTTCTTTCAAGGGTGCAAGAGGACACAATCTGGTAGAGATTCTACCAGAACTAACCAATGCTGATTTGGAACAATTGTTTATCCAATTGCTAGAAGGCGTGGATCAACGACGAGGACGCCAGTGGGCATTGAGGTATCTGCAACGAATCGAAAATCGCATTCCGGCTGAACGCTGGATAGATTGGTTGGTGATGTTTGGCGAAAGCTTGCTAGCTTCACCCACACCAAATCCGCAGTTAGCAATACAGATGGTACAGCTGGGAGAACTTGGTATCGGCAGAATTGGAGATGTTGCCTATGAGATTGGCATACGGCTGATGCAAAACTTACCCACAGAAATAGAAACAGAAATAGAGGATGAGGACAATCAGGCACAAAATCTAGTTGAATTGACTCCTGGGCAAGAACTGATCCGCGACTTAGGGGAACAGTTATGGGAGTATGATGAGCCAGATGTCACAGAAGCTACTCCTGGGCAAGAACTGATCCGCGACTTAGGGGAACAGTTATGGGAGTATGATGAGCCAGATGTCACAGAAACTACAGCTGATGAAGAAATTGCCATAACTTCACCTGGACAAGAGTTAATCCTTAATTTAAGCGAAGAGTTATGGGAATATGATGACCTGGATACCCAAACAATAACGCCAGTACCCGAAAATACCTCTGTTGAAGAAGTATTCACCGAGGGTTTAGAGGAAGTGATATTGGAGTATCAAGCAGAAGATACCCAAAGCACAATACCCGAAAATCTCCCTCTCCCGCCAGCAAGAGATTCAATTACTACATTAACTCAGTTGAGGTGGGACGACCAAGAGGAAGATACTCCAACTCAAACAGCAGCAAATCTCCTTCCTGCTAGGCAAAAGACTGAATTAGTAACAACTGACTCAGAGAAAACCTGGGATAGCACTTTAGCGAATTTAGAGCCAAATGTAGCTAATACTTTAGATGAGTTGTGGGTGAGGTTGGATCAAAGTAGTAACTTAGTACAGCAACTTGCTTCCAATTTGGCAGTTCAAAGCAGCAATTCTTCAAGTATTATTGAGCGATACGGCAACGATCCTGTTAACCAAGCTCAAGCGTGGTTTTACCAAGGTCTTCAGCAAGCCAAAACAGGTGATTTGTTAGGGGCGATCGCATCTTATGATCGAGCCATTGAACTGCAACCGGAATTTTGGGAATATTGGTTTAATCGCGGTTTGACACTGTTTCATTTAGAACGTTTTGAAGAAGCGATCGCAGCTTATGAAACAGCCATTGAACTTAAACCCGACTTCTACAAAGCCTGGTACAACCGGGGTGGAATTCTGGGAGAATTAGGATACTTTGAAGAAGCGATCGCTTCCTTTGACAAGGCGATCGAAATCAAGCCAGACTACCAAGAGGCTTGGTCTAGTAAAGGTTTGGCACTGCTGAAGTTAGGCTGGCTACGGGAAGCAATTTCTAGCTATGACCAAGCCCTCGATTTGCAGCCACAAGACCAAGAAAATTGGTATCACCGAGGCATCGCCCTAGCCGTAGGCGAACAATTTGAAGAAGCGATTACATCTTACGACAGGGCGCTAGAAATTGATCCAGACTACCACGAAGTGTGGATAGACCGGGGTGTAGTATTGTTTAACTTGGGACGGTGGTCAGATGCCATCGCTTCTTGGGACAAAGCACTTTCAGTTCAAGCTGACTTCTATTTGGCTTGGTACAACCGGGGTGTAGCCTTAGATAACTTAGGACGCCGCCAAGAAGCCATCGCTTCCTACCGCCAAGCGATCGCCATTAAACCCGACTTCCACTTAGCCTGGTATAATCAAGCAGTAGCATTGTTTTATTTAGAACAATTTGCCGAAGCGATCGTTTGTTATGACAACGCTTTGCAAATTAAACAAGATTACTGGGAAGCCTGGATTGGGCGGGGAACCGCCGTTGGTAATTTAGTTGATGCTGATTTATTGCGGAATTTGTCGAGTATTATCACAGCAACAAATCCCGCATTGCAACAGGTAGGCTACGAAGGTAAATTAGCCACCTACGAAGAAGGGTTAAAGCATCTACGTACAGATACTCACCCAGAAGGATGGGGAAGATTGCATGTAGCGATCGCTAATACTTATTATGAGCAAGGTAAGAAACAGCCGAATCCCCGTGATTATTGGCGTAAAGCTGCATCCGAATACCATCAAGCACTTTTAACCCTAACATTAGAATATTTTCCCCAATTGCATTTAGAAGTTTTGCAATCCCTAAGCAAAGTGCTGATGGGTTTGGGACAAACAACACAACTTCAAGAATTACTGCAACGAGGCAGAGATTTATTACAACAATTACTAAGTGAAGAAACTCGTTCTGAAGAAAGTAAAAAACAGTTAGCTTTGAAATTTGTAGGCTTCGATCAATTGGCAGTTGATTTAGCTGTAGATTATGGTGATGTGGTAGAAGCCTGGGAAATTGCCGAACAGGGCAAAAATGCTTGTTTAAATTCGCTGCTTTTTGGCTGGAACGATCATATTTATTCACCCCATTATGGCGCAATTCAAGAATTATTTAATCCCACAACAGCAATTATTTACTGGCATATTAGTCCAGTTGCCCTACAAACTTTCATTCTCAAAGACCAAGCGCCATCACCGATTTTACTCTTTACACCCATTCAAGATGTTGGGGCGATCGCTTTAGGAGAAGAGACCATCCGTCTCAATGAATTGCCCCTACCCGAAGCAGTCCGACGCTTGATTGAATTTGAAAATTGGCTAGAAGATTGGCATCAACAATACCAAGAATATCGCACCACAGCCCAAGATAAAGAAAGTAAAACTCAGCATCCTTGGCGAGTGGATATGGAACAAAAGCTGTTGCAGCTTTATGAAATCCTGAATATTTCCACAATTGCTCAAGAACTTGAAGGCATTACCCAACTGATTTTAATTCCTCACCGCGATTTGTACAGATTGCCTATTCATACCCTTTTTCATATATCTTCTCAATCAGAGGAACATTTACCAAATATCGAGCCAAATTTCACCGTTACTTATTTGCCTTGTGCCCAAATAGGTTTATCAATCAAAAATCAAGATATTTTGCTGTGGCAAAATCAGTTATTACTCACTGTCGAATATCCTGAAAGTGCAGGTTATCCTGGACTAAAATTTGCCAAACTTGAATCGGAAATTGTCAGCGAAATTTTTGATCGTAACCAGCGAATCCAGGGTTCACAAGCTACGAAAGATATTGTCAAAAATGCATTATTTGATAATTACAATATTTTTCATTTTACTGGTTATGTAACTAATAATTTAAGTGATCCTAAAAAATCAGAATTGGCATTAGCAGGTGAAGATAAACTCACTTTAGAAGAAATTTGTCAACAAAGTCTAGCAAGTTATAATCTTGTTACCCTCTCTGCCTGTGAAAATGCCACTACCAGCACCTACATTACCAGCAGCGAATATGTGAGTTTAGTTAATGCTTTTTTGAATCAGGGCGTTCCTCATGTAGTGAGTACTCTCTGGACTGTAGAATCTTCTGCTAGTGCGTTGGTAATCATAGAATTTTACCGAAGATTACAGCCGGATAAATCAGCAGTTACAGCCTTAGCTGAAGCAACACTATGGCTCAAAGAACTAACTGCTGGAGAACTAACGAAATGGTATGAAGATGTACTCAATAATTTGCATCCTGAGGAAGTACGAATTAGAGCTTATTTAGCAACACAATTATATAGAAATAGCAAAATGGCATCAGATAAAAAGCTTTATAATCATCCTTACTATTGGGCAGCATTTACGATTACAGGGAAGCCAAATTAACAATTCAAAATTCAAAATGACGCTCGCGGACACGGCTTAGCTGCGCTAACAAAATTCACGCATTAAAGACATTTTAAGTCGGGGATTTATAGCCCGACTTAATAATACCCAGTACCCAGTCCCCAGTCCCTAAATTGAATGCGCTCCTGGTTGTCCGTTTTGGACTACAAAGGAAGCTAGGGTTTTGACAGAGGCATTCAAATCAACGATGCTAGATACAACCCGGTAGTCACTTTGCCAAGTTTGTGGAGTAAGCTGGCAGCGAACATATCCCCGGAAAGCACCGTCAAAGAACTTCGTATGAGGATTATTCGGTAGGGAAGCTTTAACTGGAGCAATAAATCCGGTGGGAAAGTCAGAGGTAATTGAGGTTCCTACGAACTCGGTGGCTACCGTTGGTGATTTTGGGTTATTAAAATCAAGTTTCAGGTCATGTACCCAACTAGAGTGGATGTCTCCGGTAATTACCACTGGATTAGAGGGTCGGCGCTGGTTGAGAAAACTCAAGAGCCGATTACGTGCAGCCACATAGCCGTCCCACTGATCTACATTGAACACACCAGCACCGGGATTACTATTAAAATTGTACTCAGCCAACATGGTCTGTTGAGCGATCGCATTCCAACGCGATCGCGATTTGTCTAACCCTTTTAGTAACCACTGCTCTTGTTCTGAGCCTGTCATCGTCGCATTGGTATCAAAAGCTTGAGGACAACGTGGCTTGAGTCCATCGTCACAAGGTTGGTCACTGCGATACTGTCTGGTGTCTAATACGTTAAACTCAACTAAATTACCGAAAGTGAACCGCCGATAAAGCAACAAATTTGCCTCATTAGGCAGGGAAGACTTACGTAGGGGCATGTGTTCGTAGTAAGCCTGGTAAGCATTGGCTCGGCGTTTCTTAAAAGCCTCTTGGGTTTGGTTGTCTTCAGGAATTAAATTGGCGTAGTTGTTATCAACTTCATGGTCGTCCCAAGTGACAATCCAGGGAAAAGCAGCATGAGCAGCTTGAAGATTTGGGTCTGTTTTGTACAAGGCGTGGCGATCGCGGTAGTCGGCAAGAGTTATAATTTCTGGACTATTATGCTGACGTGGGCCACCAGGTTGTGGCCCGTATTCGTAAATATAATCACCAAGATGAACCACAAGGTCGAGGTTTTCCTCAGCCAAATACCGATAAGCCGTATAGTAGCCATTTTGCCAGTCTTGGCAAGAAACAAAAGCAAAATTTAGTTGTGAGATATAGCCATAAAATGCTGGTGCTGTGCGAGTCCGCCCAATGGGGCTAACTTCTCTACCCGCTTGAAATTGATACCAGTACCAACGGTCAGGGTCTAGTCCACGGACATCAACGTGTACTGAGTGTGCTAACTCTGGTGTAGCTAACACTGTTCCTCGACGCACCACCTGTCTCATGTTTTCATCAAGGGCAACTTGCCACCGTACTGGGACATTTACGAAAGGCATCCCACCTCCATTGAGAGGATTAGGAGCCAGTCTTGTCCAAATCACAACCCCATCCGGTAAAGGATCGCCAGAAGCCACACCCAGACTGAACGGATAGCCAGAAAACCTAGAATTAGCGAGTACTGGATGCCATTGGCTAGCTACTGTTAGCCCCGTTAAGAATCCTGCACCCAGCAAAAAACTCCGCCGTCTGCACCGATTTGCCAGCAGGCGATCGCAATCCATAAGTTCCATATTCACCTTTACCCAGATCTAGATACAGTTGGCAAACTTGGTGGAGTTCAGCTGCCAAAAGTGCAAGCAATGGCTTGATTTGACTTCTCTCCCACTTGCTGCTCAACCAAACATAAGAAACCTAGCAATCCAGGATCAAGCAGAAATTAAGATTGTGTTAAGTTTAAAATTTGATTGGGGCACAGGGCATTGAGTATGGGGAAAGGGAAAGGGGTAAGGGGAAAAGACTAAATTTATTCCTTTTCCCTTTTCCCTTTAACCTTTTCCCCTGCTTCCTTATCCCCATGCCCCATTCAATTTAAAACCTGCCATTCCCCTGAACAATGTGCTTAACGGTGGTCAAGGTTTCCAGGCTGATAAATCCTCGGCGATGACCTTTTTGGTTAGACATGCCGAGAAATACTGAATCTCCCCGTGAGGGGTTGCGAGAAAAACGCGGGGAACTGTTGATGTAGGTGGAGGCGCTGTTGACTCCTAAAGCAAACTGCCGACTTTCCTGGTAGGATTCAGTAACGATGCAATCTGCATGACCACTGCTGTATTGATTAATCCAGGCGATCGCAGCTTCTAAGCTATCCACCAGTTTAAAAGCTACCGTCCTAGTTAAATAAGGGTTTGCCCATTCGCTTTCTTTGACCAATTGCAACTGGGGAAAGGCTTCTACTAGTTCTGCATCGCCTTTAATTTCAAAGCCTTTTTCCATTAAGCTGTTCCACAGCACTGCTAAGGATGATGGCAAGGCTTGACGATGAATTAGCACTTTTTCAATGGCATTAACTGGATCTGGTTCGCTCTGATGGCTATCGAGAATCATCCAGCGCACCATCTCTAAGCTGGCATTTAGCGACCAGTAGAGGTAAGAATTGCCCATTGCTGATTTTAATACTGGGCAAGTTGACTGTCTTACCACCTGCTGCACCAAGCTCGAACGTCCGTAGGGAATCACTAAATTCACATACTCGTCTTGGGTGACTAAATCCCGAATTGAAGCACCGTGTTCTGCTGTGATCAGTTCTAGGCAGCCCAGGGGTAAACCAAGTTCCGTGATCGCAGTTTGCAATACTGAAGCAATGGCCGCGTTAGAATGGCTCGCTTCAGTACTGCCTTTGAGAATGATACTATTACCAGTTTTGATACAAAAACCCGCTGCGATCGCCCCTAAATCGGGAAATGCCTCATAAATAAACCCAATCACTCCTAGGGGCATTAACTGGGAGTAACTCTGGGAATCTTCCAATTGATAATCAGCATTCCTGACGCGCCGCAGCGGATCTGATAGTTCCCCCAACCGTTGTAAAATGTCCACGGTCGTCTCTAGCCTTCTGGGAGTCAGCTTTAGCCAGTCTAATATCAACTCTGGCACTGCCATTTCCCGACTGGCTTCTAAATCCAAAGTGTTGGCTTCAAGAATGTCGTCAAATGAGCGCTCAAGCGCCTGTGCCATCGCCAATACTGCGCGGCTGCGGTCTGCTCCCTTTGTGATCCCCAATTTTAGGGAAGCTTGATACGCTCGTTGAGCAATACTAATCGGTTCGGGGCGTTCGTCCAAAACTTCAACAGTCATTGAGTTAACGTCTGTAAGTAAGCCAGACCATTAGTGCTGGTAGGATAGCCAGCAGCACTGCCACCATCGCCCAAGCAATAATGCTGGAACTATTTGCCAATCGCAGTGCTAATGGCAGCCATATAATCACTAGCACGAATATAATGCCAAGTGCTATAGGCAGATAGCTTTCTCCCAAACGAGGATGGACAACATGCCAACTATTTCCCATCCAACGCCAAGCTCGCTTGTAAGGATAGGTCGTAGAAAGCTGTTCTAGGACATGACCATTATCTTCTACTACAAAGATTTGCTGACAGCGATCGCAACCAAATGCTTCTGTCAACGTAATCGGAATTAACTGACCCCTACGACGACAGGGACAGGGGTATTCGCTATTGAAGTCTATTTTTTCAGGTTTTTGAGATTGCACAAGCGTTCTAATAACTTGAGCGTGTTTTTCACAAATGCTGGGAATACGATCCCGTGGTAAATGCCTTGAGGGCTTTTCTCTTTATACTTTATATAAATTGGCAGACGAAACAAACATTGCCATAATTGCAAATAGTGAGAAGCCACAGCAGCAAAAGCCGCCGCTCCGAACTTCGGTAGATGCACTGAACTCTAAGTAGCGTAATTGCCTTCTAAATCGAGGATTATCTCTTTGCGGTCTTTCCTCGTAGCTGGCAATCCTGTTTAAAAATCTCCTTCTCTCCATCTGTTGCTTTAAAGGTAATGTGGTTGCGTTTGTGGGCATTCATTAGTGCTGACACACCTGGTACGATTTTAAGCCTACGTAGCTACCACTCTTAAAACAAATCATTTGGGAACGCTACGCTGATAAACAACACCCTAATAATAAACCCTCATTTTCCTTGGGGTCACTATATATTAGTATGCAGTTATCAAGTTTAGATCGGGATCGCTCCCAATTTTACTCGTTGCAATTTACAAGGGTTTCCAGAGCGGCAATTGCCAAAACACCTATGAGTGCGTGACTATTTCTCTGTAGTACATACACTGCCTTTTAGTAACGTGTATGTTTAGCCTCTCAGTAGCCCTTGCCTCCTTGCACAAATGGAGGTTAGTCTTACACAGTGTCTCTAGCCAAAAGACGTTTACTAGTTCAAGCCTAGACCCAGGCTTCCACCTATTTTCTATAGGCGAATAGCTATTAATTTAGAAGCTCTGTCTTGCGGCAGACTACAGTATTCACCTGATAAGCTTCTGGTGTGGTCTTTAGCTTTTTTGTTTTCCGCTTTGACAAGTTTGCTGACTACGGCTACTCTAGTCCGCCAAATAGCGGTTTAGACTACTACTAGAGTACCACGGAGATAAGCAAAAACTCAACTCTCGTCGCTCCTTCATCAACTCTAGGTCAACGTTAGTGGAAGGAGGTTGGATTTTTGTCCGGTCATAAGCTACTCTGCTTTGAAGTTGCATAATCCTTAGCCTAAGAAAGACGCGAGGACGCAAAGAAGGGGAGACAAGGGGATGCTATTTGAAAGATTATTAGCTTACCGCAATGTGCAAGTAAGCTATATTTCATGTCGTTACCTTTGGGGTGAGACAAGAAGCTTGTGTAAGAACAAGCTAGCAATAGAAAAAGCCTTAGAGTTTCTCGCTCTAAGACTTTTACTTGGAAGCGGGTAACGCGATTCGAACGCGCGACATTCACCTTGGCAAGGTGACGCTCTACCACTGAGCTATACCCGCAATCATCAACCATGTATTAATATCTCAGATTTATTCTGAATTGTCAACCCCTTAATTTGAATTATTGGGCATGGGGAGTGTGGGCAGATGAGGAGAGAAAGGCGAAAGATTTTTCTCCATCCTCCCACACTTCCAATGCCCAATGCCCAATGCCCAATAACTAACTTAGTTCTTCTGACTCCACTGTTAAATTGCCAACGCTGCCACTTGGAAAAGAGGGTGGCAAAGACTGGCTATTAAGAGAATATGGTTCTGCCAAGTTAGAACGCAGTTGCCGCATCAGACTAGCCATTTCTAGGGCATTCAGAGCATAATCCCAACCATGATTACCTTTGATACCTGCCCGCTCTAACGCTTGCTGCATAGTGTCTACGGTCAAAATTCCAAAAATAACTGGCACCCCAGTTTGAAAGCTAGCGGCGGCAATGCCTTTAGAAACTTCAGCAGACACGTAATCGAAATGGGGTGTTTGCCCTCGAATCACTGCCCCAAGACAAATTACAGCATCATAACGATGGGAAAGTGCTAATTGGCGAGCTACTAAAGGCACTTCAAAACTTCCCGGTACCCAAACGTAGTCTACCTGATTACCGTGGGGGTTGGGGTCTACGCCGTGGCGTTTCAAGCAATCTTGACATCCCTCTAGCAGCTTTCCGGTAACTAGGTCATTGAATCGACCAATTACCACTGCAAAACGCAAAGGTTCCGTTTGAGTAAAAGTTCCCTCAAAAACTGCCATGACTGCCTCTTAATCAATTATACTTCTGGCCAAATATACATTTATGTGAACTACCCACACGCTCCTTGACGGAGAGCGTGTGGGCTTCCAATTAGTTAAATCTAGAGGAGCAGGAAAGCAGGATCAAAAAAAAGAAGGTGGAAAAAATTTTTCCGTTTTTTCCTTAATTTTTGACCTTGGCTTTTCTGCCCCTCTAATTTTTATATTAAGTGCCTGCGCCAGAGCAAAGCCGTTGCCTAGACAACAAAAAAGTTTAACAAACCAACTAAAAGTACCAAAGCAATCCAGACGCCAGAACCCAGCCAGAGCAGCTTTTTAGATTCAACCCAATTTTGGGGGGTGGCGTAAGCAACAGGAACGCCAACAACTAAAACAAAAGACAACAGGACTAGGCCAATCAAAGCAAATTGGAATATTATGGTCATTTTTGCTTCTCCCTATACAGCTAAATACTAAAGATAGAATATCCTAAAGGGCGACACCGACACTTTCTTCTTATTTTTAACCTACCAGAAATTACAACATTTTAGTCATTTGTCCTTTGTCTAAGTACTGATGACTAATGACTATTGAGTATGGATTTAATTCTTTGCCACACAACAGCTGATTTTGACGCACTAGGAGCAGCGGTAGGATTAACGCGCCTACTACCGGGAAGCAAGATTGTGCTGACTGGCGGCTCTCACCCTCCTGTACGGGATTTTTTAGCGTTGCATCGGGATGAATACCCGTTAATTGAGCGTCGTTCGGTGAATTCAGAAAAAATTCGTTTGCTGACTGTAGTGGATACGCAACAGCGCGATCGCCTGGGTAAAGCTGCCGAGTGGTTAGATTTACCTAATGTCACAGAGATTATAGTTTATGACCATCACTTGGGGCAAGAATCAGATATTCCCGCCACACGATCGCATATTTCTTCGGTAGGAGCTACAACTACTCTAATCGTGGAGCAATTGCAACAACAGCAAATCTCTTTGACTCCTGCTGAAGCTACAGTCATGGCTTTGGGTATTCATGTTGACACCGGGTCATTGACCTTTGACCAATCTACACCACGTGATGCCTTAGCTTTGGCTTGGTTGATGCTACAAGGTGCTAGTTTATCAGTAATTTCCACATACCGTGACCCTGCTTTGTCTCTTCAATTGCAACAGCTATTAACTAAAGCGCTGGAAAATTTAGAATATCTTTGTGTACGCGGATATACAGTTGGTTGGGTAACTTTAAAGACAGATAATTTTGTGCCTGGTTTATCGAGTCTGGCTTCAGAACTTGTGGAATTAACTGAAATTGATGCCATCTTGTTAGCTAATGAATATCCTTTGGGTGATGGTGATTCACGGTTAACAGTAATTGGGCGATCGCAAATTCCCAAAACAAATCTTAACCTATTATTCCAACTCTACGGCGGTGGCGGTCATTCACAAGCTGCATCGCTGAACTTAAGAGGAGTAGATTCACAGGCAACATTACAACAGATCCTTAACGGGTTAAAAGCTCAAATTCCCCACCCCCCCACTGCCAGAGACTTGATGTCTTCTCCTGTCCGGACTATTCTCCCTGAAACCACAATTGCTGAAGCCCAACGCATTTTATTGCGCTATGGACACTCTGGTTTATCTGTAGTCGATACCCAAGGGCAATTGGTAGGTATTATTTCGCGGCGGGATCTCGATATTGCCTTGCATCACGGGTTTAGTCATGCCCCAGCTAAGGGCTACATGACGACGAATCTGAAAACGATTACACCAGATACGACACTGCCACAAATTGAGGCGCTGATGGTAACATACGATATCGGGCGGTTACCAGTATTAGAAAACGGGCAATTAGTTGGTATTGTCACACGTACTGATGTGTTGCGGGAATTACATGAAGAGGACGCTCTGACGCGGGAACATGGGGATGCTGGGACTAGTTTACTCTTTGCATCAGAGCGTCTTAATCTCTCTGTGTCATCTTCTCTAGCTCCTCAATTGTCGCAATTACTGACTACAGCAGCACAAGAGGCAGAAAAACGGGGTTGGCATCTTTATCTTGTCGGGGGTGCCGTGCGGGACTTGCTGTTAGCTGATGCAGTAGGCAACTTGATGATTAAAGATATTGACCTTGTAGTTGATGGCTTCCATAAATCAGCAGATGTTGGTGCTGGTGTGGAATTAGCAAAAGCACTCCAACAACTTTACCCGACGGCTCGCTTAGAAATTCACGGGGCTTTTCAAACTGCGGCTTTGCTGTGGCACAAAGACCCAGAATTAGATTCTCTATGGGTGGATATTGCTACCGCTAGGACAGAATTTTATCCTTATCCAGCGGCGAATCCAGAAGTTGAGGCCAGTTCTATTCGTCAAGATTTATATCGTCGAGACTTTACCATTAACGCCCTAGCTTTGCGTCTGACTTCCCCCCGTGCTGGTGAATTACTGGATTTCTTTGGTGGTTTACTTGATTTACAAGCTAAGCAAATTCGGGTTTTACACGCCAACAGCTTTATCGAAGACCCCACCCGTATTTATCGCGGCGTCCGCTTTGCTGTACGTTTCGGCTTTGAAATTCAACCACAAACACAAGAGTTTATCCGCTATGCCATCAACAGTGGTGTTTACGATCGCACTGCTCAAGAGAATAGCAAAACTCCAGCTCTGCAAACTCGACTGAAAACAGAATTAAAACACATCTTAGAGGCCCCCTACTGGAAATCAGCTTTACAGTTACTTGATAACTTGGGAGCATTGCAATGCATCCATCCTACCCTGAAGCTAGATGCATTACTACTGCGGCAATTACGCTTACTAGAACGCTGTTTGCGGCGATTTGACCCCCAACAAACCCTAATTCACTGGGAAATGCGATTAGAGACAATAATCGCCCACCTAGAACCACAATATCGGGCGAAAGTGGCAAAAAATCTGCAATTACAAGAGGATGGCATTAAACGCTTACAAAATCTAGCTACGGCTGAAGCTGAAGTTTTAGAATTTTTACCTGGCTGTCAACGCCCTAGTCAAGTAGTTCAATTTCTACGGCAGTACGACTTACCAATGTTAGTTTTAATCGCTTTACAAACCCAGCGAGTAATCAGGCAGCAGATATGGCATTACTTGACAGTTTTGGCTAACATTAGCCCGATTTTAAATGGTCATGACTTCAAAAAATTAGGTTATAAACCAGGGGCGCAGTATCGACAAATGTTAGATGATTTACTTGCTGCAACTTTAGATGGAGTGATTAAAAATAAAGCAGAAGCAGAGGAGTTTTTAACCCAGTCTTATCCTCGGTAATTGAGATTGGAATCATGTGATTATTATGCAAATCCAAACATCAAAAGAAGAATAACTATAATGCGATCGCAGTAGTCTAAATTGTATCTGGGTCTATATTTAATTACCGCAATTTTGCTGCCAAACGTTCTGCTTTTTCTTGTGGTTGTGTAACAGTTTCTTCAGGTATCGGTACTAACTGCCCATAAATTCTGAACCAAGGTAATAATTGCTGATGAATTCCTAAATATAGCCCTAATTGTTCACTCCACAAAGGGTAAATAAACTCTGTAGCTTTAAAAAATGAGTAGGAAGCAGGGGAGAAAACATTTTTTGTGCTTGATTGTGGCATTTTCTCATGATTGACTGAACAAGACAAAAGTAAACAATTAAAAGACACTCATAAAGAAAAATAAAAATCAAATAAGCCCCTTTCTTAAAAAGTTCAGAGCGACAGCTTCCGCCGCTCTGGCACAAGCACTAAATTTATTTATGCAGATTTATGGGGATTATCCTTTTACTTCTTAACGTGCTTACTGTAATTCTTTCTTTACCTCATCTAGTAATGCTAGCTAGAGGCGAAACCAGCAAATTACAGCATCTGTGCTTCACAAATATCCTCTAACTAAACGTGATTATTTTAGATTCAAGACTTATGTCATTCTTAATCAAGAATCAGTCTCAGTCCTGTTGTTCATGAATTTGCCAACTGTCGGAATCGTTCCTGAATTTCCTGAATCGAAAATAACGCTTCAAACTTCAACCCAGCTGACTGGTACAATTCCCCTCCACCTTGGTGTCGGTCTATCAGTGCAATTAGTTGATTAACGGTATAACCCGCTGCTTGAAGACGCTCAACTGCTTTGAGAGCAGATTGCCCAGTTGTAACAACATCCTCCAAAACCACTATCTTTGCACCTTCTGGTAAAGTTGGGCCTTCTATATAAGCTCTCGTCCCATAACCCTTGGCTTCCTTGCGAATAATCAGCGCTGGTATCGGTCGATTTTCATAAACAGAAACCATGCTTACTGCTGTGACAATTGGATCGGCTCCCATTGTTAAACCTGCTACAGCCTGCGTATCTTGAGGTAGTAAAGGAAACAGTAACCGTCCGATCGCCAAAGCTCCTTGGGGGTGGAGTGTTACCTGCATCTTATTGACGTAATAAGAACTACGTAACCCAGAAGCAAGAACGAAATCACCCTCTTGATAAGCCACTTGAGCAAATAAATCTAATAGCTTCTGGCGCAAGTGAGTCAAATCAGGGGTAGTTGCCCAAATATTTGAGTGGGTAAGAGTTTCAGTAGGATACGTCATTACAAAACATTAAAAGTTGTGCTACACCAAAGGTTGAACTGATAACAGTTCTGAAATTAAGCATAAATTAAGATTCGCCACAAATTTGAGGAGTAAGGAACGTGGGTCTAAAATTAAAAACCTTTGGTGGTTTATTAATGGTGCTTGCTGCTAGTATTGCTTTTCCCTCTGTTGTAGCCGCCCAAACAGAAACACCCAAAAGTGGAACCACAAGTGATGTGTTTGAACGGGCATTTTTTCGCCACGATCGCAATTTTTATGAAAACGGCGGCCTCAAGCGTCAACTAGACTCATTCTTCGGATCTGGTCCCAGTTTTGGTGGTTCCTTCCCAGAAAATGAAATTGCCCGTGACGCTCAATTGGTTAATACTCTATATCATGATGTCCTGACTCAGCAAGCAGGCAACGATCCCTATATTCGCACTCCTGATTTACCAAATCCTTACGACACATCACTAATGATGTCTCCTCGCCTGAATGCCAACAAGCTTAGAGTTGGAACTGAATTTAGGTTTGAAACTTTACCATCTCGTTAGGAGTGGGGACAAGGAGACGCAAGAAAACAATCAAATGCTATCTCCGTGTCCCCGCGTCTTCTTTTCTGTGCCCCTTTATTTATTTTTTGACAATTTAGTGCGCCCTGCTGGAATCGAACCAGCCTGAAGACGAATTATGAGTTCGTTGCCTCCCCAATCGGCCAAAGGCGCTTATTTAGTTGGGTTTAGGGTTGCTATAAGCCAATTACTTAAACCCTTAGATCAAGTTTATTTGCTAATTTTAGAGTGAGGTACACTACCTTACGTACTTAATTTTAACAAACTCCCCTATTTTATCACAAATTTACTGCCTGTGAATACTCGACAATGGTTTATCAGATTTTTATACTACATAATCTAATCATGAAATAGTGCAAACTAATATTGATTAAGTTCCTTTAAGGATTGAGGTGTAAAGCTTCATTCTTCCTAAAAAAACCAGCATTATTGTGCATTAGCTTGTCAGCGATGAAAATAAATTCTACTGTACTTCTTACTTTGATTTTGTTAATCCTGATGTTGGGAGCAGGTTCTGTGAGCGCGTTTTTGGGGTTTGAACTAGGAAGTTCAGCACTCAAAGGCGTTGGCACACCGGATGGGCGTCCTACAACTAAATTTGCCAGCAGTAAAGGAAATAACTCCCAACAGGGAGCAGTAGCGCTATTAAAAGAGGAAGAGATTCTGAAAATTGTCAAGGCGCGAATTGAGGGTAAGACCAAGGCTGCTAAATCGGAAAAGCTAGAGGAAGATGATGAAGAAACCAATAGCAGCAAGCAGAAGCCAGAGGAAAAACCTCCACAAGTAGTTGAGGAAAAACCCCAGCCAGGTTTTCCAGTAGTTGCCCAGAGTGAAGGCGTAACTATGTCTGTGCAATCTGCCCGTTACTCTGGTGGTGATTTACTCCTGAAAGTAAAAATGCAGAACAAAGGTAAAGATTCTGTGCGCTTCTTGTATAGTTTTTTAGATGTTACCGATGATAGAGGGCGAACCCTGAGCGCTAGTACAGAAGGTTTACCAACAGAATTGCCTGCCAATGGGCCAACATTTTCAGGTACAGTCAGCATTCCCACGGCTTTACTAGATGATGTCAAAAAAATATCACTTGCTTTGACTGATTATCCTGCTCAAGAATTAAAGCTAGAGGCGTTGAATATTCCTGTAGAAAGGTAGGAAGGGTATTGGGGACTAGCGACTAGGGACTGGGTACTGGGAAAGAATTGTTCTAATCCCTAATCCCCAATACCTAATACCCTATCCCCAGTCCCCCTAAATGGAGGGCGTGAATTTTACACGAGCTTTGGCGGTGAGTGGTTTTCCTAATTTAATTTGGACGGAGGCAGGGCTGCGATTGTTGTCAGTTTTACTGCTGATTGCCATAAATGCCTTTTTTGTGACGGCGGAATTTTCAATGGTGAGCGTGCGGCGATCGCGTATTCACCAGCTAGTTAAGGCTGGGGATGTTCCAGCCAGAGCTGTGGAGATGCTACAACGCAGTATTGACCGACTGCTATCTACTACCCAGTTAGGTATCACTCTCTCTAGTTTGGCTCTGGGATGGATTGGAGAAAGTACGATTGTCGTCCTGGTAAAAGCGTGGTTAAAATCCTGGCCTCTACCCAGTGGAATGACTAACTTCATCGCCCATTCTTTATCGATTCCTATCGCCTTTTTCTTAATTGCTTATTTGCAAATTGTTTTAGGCGAATTATGTCCTAAATCATTAGCGATGCTGTATTCAGAACAGCTAGCTCGATTTTTAGGGCCTTCGGTAAAAGCGATTGTGCGTTTTTTTGGCCCCTTCATTTGGATTCTCAATCAATCAACTCGTTGTTTGTTGCGAATTTTTGGCATTGAATACACTGGTCAAGGTTGGAGACCGCCTGTAACTCCCGAAGAATTGCAAGTGATTATCTCTACAGAATGGGGGTCTACTGGTTTACAGCGTGCGGAGCGAGAACTGCTCAATAATGTTTTTGAGTTTGGGGATGTGATGGCTCAAGCTGTGATGATTCCCCGCACCAGTATTGTCGCTTTGCCAAAAGACGCTACTTTCCAGGCATTACTCAAAGAAATGGCTGCTACTGGTTATTCACGCTATCCTTTGATTGGTGAATCTTTGGACGATGTTCGCGGCATTGTTTATTTTAAAGATTTGGCACAACCTTTAGCTGTAGGCAAGCTAACTTTAGAGGCACAGATCCAACCTTGGATGCGTCCCGCTCGGTTTGTTCCAGAACACACGCCCTTGAGTGAACTTTTGCCGATGATGCAGCAAGAAAAGCCAGCTATGGTCATGGTCGTCAATGAATTTGGCGGTACTGTGGGACTCGTGACCATCAAAGATGTCATTGCCGAAATTATTGGCGACGCAAGCGTTCCTGAAAACAACGACGATTTGCTAATCCAGATGTTAGGCGAAGATAAATTTCTGGTGCAGGCACAAATTAACCTCGAAGACCTTAACGAGGTTTTACATCTCGATTTACCTTTGACAAGAGAATACCAGACACTGGGAGGCTTTTTGCTTTATCAGTTACAGAAAATTCCTGCCAAAGGCGAAATCTTCTATTATCAAAATCTGGAATTCACTGTGGTGTCAGTTGTTGGGCCGCGCCTGCATCAAATTCAACTGCAACGGCTGGAGGGGGAGATGGGGGAATGAGGCGGAGGGGCAGAAGGAATAATAACTCTTAACTTCTAACCCACATTCTGCATTTAATAGTGTCACAATCGTTAATTACGGAAAATAGAAAATATAGAAACTATCAACTTCTGGTAATGCGAAGAAAACTTATTGCTCAATACGGTTCGGCTAAGATGGAAATTCTAGATCCAAAGACGCGATAAATCGCCGTCTCTACAAGGATCAATTTTTCGTAGAGACGGCGATTTATCGCGTCTGTTGCCTTAATCGAACCTTATTGACTTATTGCCAACAAAAAGCAATCTTTATACATGGATACTACTCGCAGCTTTTATTTAAAGTTTTCTTTTCAAAACTGGTATCAATCCCTGTGAAAGATTTTCCAATTGAATAGCAACCATAGCTTCATCAAAGGCTCTTTCAAATGAATCTTGATTGCCTAAGTTTTTATAACCCAGTCCATCATAAAATCCTTGAGTAAATGCGATCGCGGCTTTATCTTGAATTGGGTTATTCATCCCGATAACATAATTAATGTACTGGCTAATTGCCACAGCAGGTTGTTCTGAATAACAAGCATTCAGTAGTACGCATTTAACATAATCAGCGTGCAATTTAAATAGAAATGCTAAACTTTCTGGCGAAACTGGTTTATCATTTCCCCCATCATCCTCTAACAGCAAGCTGCCATCTTCTAATCCATGTCCACAAAAATGAACAATTTGAGGCTGTTCTTCTGCAATAGCACGACGAATATCTTGAGGACGTACAGCAGTTCTAATGCGTATTTCAAATAAATCCCGATTAGCTGCTCTTCGTATAGCTTCCTGTATTTCTCGAATCTCTTTATCCAAGCACAGTCCGCGAGGAACTGCTGCCAAAATCAAGATTTTTTGCTGCTGAGTTAATTTCATCAGAGATTCAGGTAAGGAAGCAGATACATCTGTTACTGCACTAGAATTTGAATTTCCTTTAACATTTGTTGATAACTTCGCTTCCTGTTTTTCGATTTCCTGCTGAATTTCTTGAATTTGCGTTTTAACTTCCTTAATTTCCTGCTCTAATTGAAAACGAGTAGCTGCATCAGCTTTAATGATTTTTTCTCGCTGTAGAAATAAGAGCTTATTTTGCAACAAATCATAATTATCTTCGAGTTGTTTGTGAATATCTTGCGTCATCGCTCAGTTACCTATACTGAGTATCTAGGATACCTGATAATCGGCAAGGCGATCGCAGATCTGACCAAATATATCGAACACCATTTTAGTAAAAACTTATTAATTCGTTACATATAACGACTTTGTTAAGTTTTCGGTTCTGCTTGAAACTCTTCATTCAAAGCCTCGATAAAAAACGAAATAACACCAAAGCAGAAGTTATTTATAAAGACAATATTAAAAAAATAACAAAGATACTCATAAAGTGAGAATCTTTATTACAAGTATGAATATACATAAGCAATAAAGATGAATGCTCAATCTATAAATCCCATTCGTTTATTAAAAGATTCGCGTACTTTACTTGCTCCAATATATAAATCAGTTTTATTACTATTTATTCCCTATGGAATATTTATCATAATTTCACTATTTATTCCTAATAAATTCTCTTTTTTATTAGGTTTTTTGTATGGAATATCTATTCAGATTGTCTCTAGATTCTCAGCTTTCTTTTATGTTTATCAGCATCTTATAAATAGTGATACTACTATTTATAATTCTCTTAAATTTGTGATTGGTAAGTACCTCCAAATACTTCTTTCTTACGTTTTAATTAATTTAATCACTTTACCAGCTATTTTATTATTAATAGTTCCTGGAATATATGTTACCAATCGTTTAGCATTTGCTCCCTACGCAATTGTGATTGAAAATTGTTCAGCAGCAGATGGAATTAGACAGAGTTGGCAATTAGTTAAAGGAAAATGGTGGTCTGTTTTTTGGGCTTTATTACTCATATCGATACTTGTATCGATACCCATAATACTTATTCCATTTGTTGTTGCTAATGCTTTTGGTGTTTCCGGCTGGGAGGTTTTGTTAGGAACGTCACTTTCACTTTATGCCAATATTATATCTTCATTACTTGTTGGAGCATTTATACTAATGTCAAATCCAATATTGATAGCTTATGAATTACTTTTGTATATGAATTTGAGAGCTTTGAAAAGTGGAGAAGAAAATATGCTCATAGGTATTGAGTGAACAATAAAAAATAATCAGGCTAGAAATTTTGTACCCACTCAGCGAATTCTCCGATTTCAAATATTTCATTATGGTCAGATGGTTGGCGATCGCGCTCAGGATTTTGTAGTGTTGGTAATCGCGTATAAATATAATCACACTCTATCCCATCCAATTTGGTCTGTTGTGTAATTTTCCAATCTTCAATGCAAGCACCTGTTAAACAACTGCCTGTTAAATCAGCTTGGTCAAGTTGTGTTTTAATTAACTTTGCCCTTGATAAATCAGCGTCTTGTAAATTTGCATCTCTCAAATCTGTGCGAGTTAGATTTGCGTCTGCTAAATTAGCTCCAGATAAATCTAATTTTTGTAATGAAAAACCTTCAAGGTTTTTTCCTTGTCCCATTCTTGTAACTAATAATTCTCGAATTGGGTAATTCTTCAGATAGCTTTGCCTAAAGTTAACTTGATACAGTTTCTTACATTGAAACCAGTTAGTTCGCGTGATATTAGCTTTTCTCAAATCAGTGTTGTTAAGTATTGCATGAGAGAAGTTAGCATCCGTTAAATTAGCTTTTCTAAAACTAGTTCCTCCTCTAGTCGTAAAGAAAACCGCAGTTCTCCAAATAAAAGAATATTTCTCATCTCCATGTGATGCACGCCAACCGATATAAGCACCAGGGATAGCTAAAGGTATAACTGCGATCGCTGCTTCAATTCCAGTTCCCAAGAATGTCATTAATAGAGCTATCAGCCATAGTACAATCCCAACAAAACTTATTGTCCAAACCCAAGCCTTACCAATTGTTCCTGCTATAACCCAAAACAAAGCCTCGACAATTGTTATGCCTACAGTTGTTAGTCCAAATAAAAATATCCCAAAAAACCAAAACATACTCGAAAACCAATCTGGAAAACCAGGAGGTAGATTAGGTTCAGATGTTGCTATACTCACAAACATAAAACACCCGGCGGCAGAAATCAAACCAGCAGCAATAATCCACAATCCAGACCAAACTCCCATAAAACCTAATGCGCTATTACCAGAAGAACTTACAGCGGCAATTAGAGTTAAAATTCCAGAAGTGCCAAAAATCAAAACTATTATCCAGCCCCAACCCCCAGCTATCAGAGTTACAGAAAGAGTAAAAAATAGAATCAAACTGCCAAAAGTTGTAAGAGCGATCGCTCCTATGGTTGCTTCAATACCCTTCTCAAAAATAATGATATGAAACAATACAAAAACTATCAAACTAAATAAAGTAAATGACAATAAAATTTCATTACTTGGCTTAAATAGAAAATCATGTAAAGCAAGCCCAAAAAGTATGAAAGTAGAAGCTAATAGTATTGATAAAAGTAATGAAAACAGAATTAATATAATTATATAGTAACGTCGTAATCCGGTAATTGTATAATTAAAGTTTGCACCAATCAGATTAGCATTAGTAAAGTCTGCTCCTCGAATATCGGAATAGGAAAAGTCGGCATATCTCAGGTCATTACCTTTAAAAGAGCGACCTCGGAGATTTGCACGACGATAATTTTTATATGCTTTTGAGGGTAAAGCGTCAAGCTTGTCTTTGACTTGTTTAGGAATCGGTAAATTAACTCCAACAACCCTTATAATATTTTTTCCTGGTTCAACTAACTTGCCGAATTCATCTGTTGCACTGTCCAAATTTCCCCGAGCAAACATTACCATTCCTTGAGCATAATTAGATAGTGCTGTGAATTCGTTGGCGAAAGTCTTTCCAAATGTTTTTAATAGCGATACCATTCGGATAATTTCAGATTTATCATTATGGTTCAAGTTAGCAAAAATCAAAGCCAATTCATGGGCTGCTTGTCTGGGGCGTATCTGAGCTAAAGCTGTCAACCATTGAGCTTCAGCTAAATCTCGAATATATGAATCATCGCTATAAAGGTCTTGATGAATGTAACTGATAATAAATTCAGATAATTGCTTGACTCTTTCTTGTCCAAAGTTGTCATGTTTTTTCAACTCGCTCAATAGCTGATTTCGTACCTCGACATCCATCTCGTAAAGTTCGTATCCCACTTCATGACAAAATCCAGAAAGAAGAACGTCTGCAACAGCTTCCCAAGGAACATTGAGTGATTGACCATGAATATCTTGCCGAAAGTATAGCCGCAAGCGATACAGTAAATCAGGAGAAAGTGCAGCTGCAATAGCAGCATGATAAGCAAAAAACAAATGTGGCTTACCAAAACGTTTCTCAAAATATGCAATACGTCTGGTAGCAATTTCCGATTTCATTTCACCAGCTAATTTAGTTGATGAATTTATTTCACTCATTGCCTATATCCCCCAGATGAATTGCCCCGCAATATGCTAATGGCATTATCTAAACCATGACGACTCAATTCAAACATTGGGACACTCTTGGCGATTTCATTAGCTGTTGTACCGAACCAACGCGAACGCGGCATCGGATTGAGCCAAGCAATATGTTTAACACGTTTTCTCAAAAAAATTAGAAAATTTTCTGTTAATTTAAGTCTTTCGGAATTAAATCTCCCTCGTGCTGCACCTGCATCGCTAAAAAACAGCACAACTATATTCTGAGATTGAAAACTACTGATAACATCATCAATTGATTCTGCTTCTTGAAAAGAAGAGTCTTGGTAAAGATATTCTATTGGACAGTTATGAAAGTAATATGTATTAGCTTGTTGTAAGCGTCCTCCTCTAACAGCTGTTTCAGTTAGTCGTTCTGAAAAAATATGAAAAGGTAACATTGAGCCATCGCGATCAATAAGTAATATCAAATTTGTTTTATTGAGTTTGGGTGGTACTAATATTGGTTCTAGAAATATACCTTGTTTGACAATTTTTTTAATTGTTGCATCAACATCTAGTTCCGTTGGCAGACCTTTTCTGATAATTCGACGTAAATAACGCCAACTTTGCTTCATCTGGCGACGAGTTACAGGAAAATATTCATCACTAACAACAAAACTATCAGGCTTTTTGATTTTTCTTGTTTTTTTTCTATTGTTAGTAGCTGTTAATGAAGAAAATAGTAACGTATCATCTGCTTGCAATTTTCTTTGTAAATATGGTTTGTAATTAGTTGGAGAGGTATTCTCCTGACGTAAAGATAGAAAACTTTTTATAATATTTTGAACATCTGCATTGAGTTCGGTAAATCTTCTCAAAATTAGATATACAAGAATTATCACAATCACAATCACAATCAATATAAATATCCAAATATTATATTCAATTGAAGACAGATTTATATTAAATGATTGTATATCCTTAGCACTGTGTTTGTCAGTGACTTTTAATTTCACAGAATAAGATTGATTAGGCTGTTGTAAAGCAGTTTTAGCGGTAAAAATCCCTTGTAAAACTGCTTTTCCATTTCCATTATCAGTTAAATTGAGCCATGAAGGTTTTTCTAGAGTCGTAATAGTCAAAACGTCATTTACATTTAAGTCTTTGGCTTCAATATTATATACATATAACTCGCCTAATTTTGCCTCTCTTACAGGTTGACTTACAAATTTTGGAGGAAGATTTATTAACAAAAACAAAAAATACTGCCCAATAAAAATAGTAACTATAATTACTAGGATTAAAAATCGTCTTCTAAAAATTAAATTAACAAGTAAACGAATCTTAATTAGCCATCTTTTATAAGAAGAATTTGGTAAATTTTCTGATTCAGAAACAATAGGACTTGATGAATCTGAATTAAGATAGTTATTCTCGTTTAATATAATTTTTTCAAAATGATAATCGAATAACCGCTTTTCTTCTTCAGACTTCACCCATAAAGTCTGACATAACCTTTTCAAAGCAGCTTTGTCGCTAATTCCAAATCCACCTTGCAAAGACTTTAAAAGCAATTTATACTCATCAATCCCAAGTGGTAAACCAGCATCCTGTAACCTAGCAAATAGTTCCAGCAAGGGTAAATTACTAGCGTCCACGACTTTCCCTCAAATATCGCAGATGGTCATCCCAAGTCTTCAATAATACCCCAGCATAGGGCAATTTTCCATCCAATTCCAATTTTGCTAAAACCTCATCTTCGGGATACTTACGCAAAACGCGAAACCAATCAATTAACTCACTGGTACTGACTTTCTTTCCCGCTTCTCCCTTATCTTTGGTCATATCGTCACGCAATTTCAAAAATCTTGCCACAGCTTTATTTATCAACCCTTCTGGTGCTGTGGGAAAGTGACTGTTAACTATTTCTACTAACTTGGGGATGCTGGGAAATTCCACATAGTGAAACAGACACCTCCGCAAAAAAGCATCAGGTAACTCTTTCTCGTCGTTGCTGGTAATAAAAACTATCGGTGGTGCTTTGGCTTGAATATTTTCCCCTGTTTCATCAACAATAATCCGTTGCTCATCAAGTTCTAAAAGTAAGTCGTTGGGAAAATCAATGTCAGCTTTATCGATTTCATCAATTAAAACCACCGTGCGCTGTGTATTTTGAAATGCAATTCCCAATGCTCCCCATTTTATATAGCTTGCAGGATTGTTAATACGGGGTATATCCTCATCTTTAATTATTCTTCCCGTAGCAGCAAGTTGAGCATCTCTCAGTCTACCGACAGCATCATAGCTATAAAGTCCATCTTTGGCGCGGGTGGTAGATTTGATGTACCAGGCCTCTAATGGTAAATCCAATTCGTGGGCAACTGCACGCGCTAACCGAGTTTTACCGCATCCGGGATCGCCTTTAAGTAGTAATGGACGTTCCAAGTAAATTGCTAAATTTACTGCTTCTATTAACTCATCATTGGGTAAATAAGGATACATAATTTGTCCATTGTCATCCCGATCGCCCAATTTTGGCTGTATTTTCCCTGTGTACTCAAGTTGTTTAGAAGTCACAGTTTTAACCACCTATCTTTTACTTCATACCAGTTACATTTACAGCGATCGCATATCTCCGAAAATGTCAGTTCGGGAATGCCATTATCGCTATTGTCTAAAATTTCTTGTACCAGATCATCTTTTTGACTAATTACTTCAGTCAAAGGCAATTCATCAAATTCCATCTCTACCGTATCTAACCACTCGTTTAGCTCAGGCTGACGAAATTGATTGATAACGGGTAATTTTATCGGTATTTTGGCTTCCCAGTTGGGTTCAATTCTCTCAACAAATAGTGTTTCTCGCGTTCCTACACAACCTTCATAGTCTATAAGAAACATTAATAATCTGTATTTTTGCGTAGATGACGCTGTCTCTCGTGCCTGTGTTGCCAGTGGTAACCAAAATTCATGGATTAATGTCTGTAAATAATTTTCTGGCATACAATCAACGTCGTGAAAAATCAGGACAACGTTTTGTGTTTGCCAGCATTGATAAACGCGATCGATTATTTCTAAAGGTGTATTTTGTCTGTGCAAATGAAAACGTCCCCCAAGTTCGCGCCAAAGGGTAGAAATATCTGTTCTACGTCCGATGCGGTGGAGTTCTACGGGTAAGGGTAAGGTTTTGTTGGTCGTTCCGCTGTCGATATGTTGCGTAACTAGACGATTCAGCAGCCAGCGTTGTCCGTAGTCGGGACAGCCGTGGATTAGAAACGCACCAATGGATTGCGATCGCAGAAATTTTTTCAGCGCGAGAATTTGATCTTTATAGCCTAATTTTAATAAAGCAAGGTATAACTTTTGACTATTTACGTCGTAATTAATACTTTCGATTTGTTGCTTGAGAACTTCTCGTTCTGTTTGCGCTTGTTCAATTTCTTTACCAAGCTGAAACAATACTAAAGGGTTGGCTTCGGTAATTTTTTTACCCTTTAGAAATAAAATCTTTTCATCTAGCAGTTCAAGTAGTTTAAGTAATTGCTCAAGATGATTCATGTAAGTGTTGACACATACCGTAACAGTTAGTTCCGAGAGTGGCATCTCAAGACAACTTGATTTTATATAGTTACATTGCCAACACACTCTGTTACAGATATATACCAGAATTGTTTTATCAAGAAAAGCAGAGGGCAGCTATGTATACTGCTTCCTGCCCTCTAACTTGAAAGTGGGGAGTAGGGAGTGGGGAAAAGACTGCACTCCCTCTACTGAGCATACGTAAGTGGATCGACAAGTCCCAATTCGGCAAACGCCGCTAGCCGCAAACGACAAGAATCACAGACACCACAGGCGACATCGCCACCAGCATAGCAAGACCAAGTTAGCTCCCAAGGAACTCCCAATTGGTTACCTAGTTGAATGATTTCGGTTTTTTTCAGGTTAATCAGGGGTGCAACAATGTTAATTGGTTCTCCTTCGCGCCCTTGTTTAGTTCCCAAACGAAAAACTTCTTGCATGGCTTGGATATAATCGGGGCGACAATCGGGATATCCTGAATAATCTAAGGCGTTGACGCCGATATAGACATGCTCAGCTGCGATCGCTTCGGCGTAACTCAAAGCAAAGCTTAAAAATATTGTATTCCGGGCCGGAACATAGGTAACAGGAATATTTTGAGCCATTTCATCCAGGGAACGCTCCTGGGGTAAATCAATAGCGTCATCCGTAAGTGCCGAACCGCCCCATTGTCGTAAGTCAAAATTAACCACCTGATGTTTTATCACCCCAGCTTTTTGACCAACGAGTAGGGCTGACTGTAACTCTCGCCGATGTCGCTGCTGGTAATCAAAAGAAATGGCATGACATGAAAAGCCATCCATCTTAGCTTTGTACAAAATTGTGGAAGAGTCCAATCCCCCAGATAACAGAATTACAGCTTTCATCTCGGTTGCAAATTTGGGATTTCAAATCGCTAAATCACGCTTCAACAAGATACCAACAAGCAATGCCAAAGATACTCCTTGATTTCTGTGAGTGATTCTAAACACTTTTGCACCCTAGATATTCAAAAAAATAATCCATACCTGTTTCCAGTTTCTCTCAAAAAGCGGTGCGATGTCTTCTCTTCTCTACGAGAGGCTACGCCAACGAGACGCTCTTGCTACCTTACTTCGACCTGGTAGTACGACAAACCGCTTCTCTACGAGACGTTACGCGAATCTGTCTACGAAAGATGATGCAAATAATTATCCAAAAACTGTTTTAGTTAATCAGTAGCAGTAATTCCCAATACCATTTTTTTGGAAAAAAAGCATAGGTATTACTAGCTGATTATTTTGTAATTTTAATGCTGTCAATTGGATTGTAATTCATTGCCTAACTGTAGCCTTAAGGAAAATCCAAGCACAAGAAAGCGACCCTTAGAATTTTAGAGAATTTATACTTAAGTCTTACCTGATATTCTAAAGTTAATAAAAAGACACATATTTTTTTTGTAGAAAATGCAAAATGCCAACCAAGTCCGAACTATCTATACAAAAGATGGCTGGATTGCGGGAACCGATCGCAAACTTTGAAATTCTTCATAAACATAGCCTCTATGTTACCATCTGGATGGTTTTAGACGGATCGTAACTGGCTTTCTTTGTATAAACGCCAACGGCCGTAGCGTCTCTAAATTTGGTGGTTGAGGAGAGAATAATAGTGCAAAATAGCATGTCACTGGCAGAACCGAATCCATATACACAGCGCAACCAGCCACGACCAATCCGCATAGGCGTGATTGGAGTGGGTAACATGGGACAACACCACGCTCGCGTCTTGAGTTCAATGAAAGATGTTGAACTAGTAGGTGTAGCAGATATTAACGTCGAACGAGGGTTAGAAACTGCCAGCAAGTACAAAGTGCGTTTTTTTGAAGACTACTGTGACTTGCTACCCCTGGTGGAAGCAGTTTGTATTGCTGTTCCCACCCGCCTGCATTATGCCGTCGGTATTAGCTGTCTCTTGGCGGGAATTCATGTTTTGATTGAAAAACCGATCGCAGCCAGTATTTCTGAGGCAGAATCCCTTGTAAATGCCGCAGCTGAGTCTCAATGTATCCTGCAAGTAGGTCACATTGAGCGTTTCAATCCAGCATTTAGGGAACTTAGCCAAGTCCTGAAAACGGAAGAATTACTGGCATTGGAAGCACACCGCATGAGTCCTTACTCAGACCGAGCAAACGATGTTTCGGTTGTCCTGGATTTAATGATCCATGACATTGACCTACTTTTAGAATTAGCAGCTTCCCCAGTAACCAAATTGACCGCTAGCGGTACTCGTGCCCTAGACTCCGGTTATTTAGATTATGTAACTGCCACTCTGGGCTTTGCTAACGGTATAGTCGCTACGCTGACTGCCAGTAAAGTCACTCACCGCAAAATTCGCCGGATTGTTGCCCACTGCAAAAACTCATTAACAGAGGCAGATTTTCTTAAAAATGAAATTTTGATTCATCGACAAACAAATCCTAACTCTCTTGCCGACCATCGACAAGTACTTTACAGGCAGGATGGCGTGATTGAAAAAGTCTACACCAGCAATATTCAACCACTGAGCGCAGAATTAGAACATTTTGTCAACTGTGTACACGGTGGCAATCAACCCTCAGTAGGTGGTGAACAGGCTCTTAAAGCCTTGAGATTAGCCAGTTTAATTGAGCAGATGGCGCTGGAAGAAAGAGTTTGGAATCCTTTAGACTGGCAATCGGAACCAAGAGTACAATCATTGACCCCGACAGTCTAGAAGAAAAGGGGTAGGGGAGCAGGGAGCAGAGGGGCAGGGAGCAGAGGGGCAGGATAATAACTCTTAACTTCTCACCCAGCTCATTGCCCCGCTTTTGCTAACAGCAATCCTAACTCCTCACTCCTTATTCAGCACTGGCTCAACGCCCCGTTGGCGCAGCCTCTCGGAGAGAAGAAAGCTAACACTACTCAGCAGTCTCAATGCCTAATGTCCAAATGATCGAGAACTCTAGAGTCTGTTTTCCAATTTGTCATCAAATCTTTAGATCCTCCCTAGTTCTTTAAAAAGCAGACTAAGGGGGATCTAATTATTTAGAACACAACCTCTCCTAAAAATGGGGAGTTGGGAATGGGGAGTACACCAGACAGGAGGAGAATAACTCTTAACGCGGCTCAACGCCCCGCTACCGCTAACAGCATTCCTAACTCCTAACTCCTGACTCCCAATCCCGTATTCCGAATAAAAAACTAGTACAGTAATTTTTAGGAATTGACTCAATGCTTGAATGGATAACTAATACTATCAACTCTTTGGGATATTGGGGAATCGCTCTAATGATGTTCTTAGAGAACCTCTTTCCCCCCATTCCTTCAGAATTGATTATGCCACTGGCTGGATTTACAGCAAGTCCATATCAACCAGGAGGGGCAAAGCTCAATATCATTGGCGTGTTTTTTGCAGGACTTTTGGGTTCTGTATTGGGCGCACTTGTTTGGTATTATCCAGGTAAGCTTTTGGGCGAAAAGCGCTTGAAAGCTTGGGCTGATAAATATGGTAAATGGTTAGCTATATCCAGTAAAGATATTACTAAGGCTAAAGGCTGGTTTGACCGACAAGGTAACAAAGCAGTATTGATTGGTCGCCTTGTACCAGGAATCCGCACTTTGATTTCTGTTCCCGCAGGGATCGCCAATATGCACTTGCTACCATTTCTGTTTTACAGTACCTTAGGTAGCGCTGCTTGGGTGGGTTTGCTAACATACTCAGGATATATATTAGGTAGTCAGTATGAACTTGTGGATGAATACCTTGCTCCTGTGTCCAAAATTGTGCTTGGGGGTTTGGTTTTAGCATTTGTTTTCTGGATATTCAAGCGTCAGCGAAGACGCACCAGAAGATAAACAGGGGCGCTTTTGGTTTGAAAGCAGTGAAAGCAGGGGTTACATCTGGCCAAAATTCGCCTACACTATGCCAAATAATACTAGATGTGCAATTGCCAGAATTAATTTTTGGCGTATTTCTAGCTACACTTGACGCAACCTAGAATTTCTGGTTGCTCGCATTTTTGTAAGATGAGCATGACAACTTTTTACATTTAAGTTAGAACTAGGAGCTTTCATGACAGACCAACCTTCCGCCGCCACCCCAATGAATTCCGCTGCCATACCCATGAATAGGCAGCCGTTAGCATCGACGACTCCCATCAATACTGGTAATATTCCTGCCAAGACAGCCGGTGGTTCTGGGAAAACGATTCTTAGTGTTGATTTAGGCAGAACTTCCACAAAGACTTGTGTGAGTCGCGAACCCGGTAGTGTAGTGTTCGTACCTGCCAACGTTAAGCAAATGTCAATAGAACAGGTACGCGGTGGTGTTTTTGAAGCGCGTGCTACCGACCCTTTAATGGATTTGTGGCTGGAATATCAAGGCAATGGCTATGCTGTAGGTCAACTGGCAGCAGATTTTGGAGCGAATTTAGGAGTAGGGCAATCTAAGGTAGAGGCTGCACTGATCAAAGTGTTAGCGTGTGCTGGCTACTTTAAACTCAGAGACGAGATCTCAGTTGTGCTGGGTCTACCTTTTCTTTCTTTGGAGCAATTTGAAAAGGAAAAAGCACAGTTAATCAGCCAAGTAGGTGGCCCTCATGTGTTAAACTTCCGAGGCGAATCTGTGTCGCTGAACGTCAATAAAGTTTGGGTGATGCCAGAAGGCTACGGCAGCTTGCTGTGGTGTGAAGCTCAACCGAAGAAAAGCCCCGGTAGTCCCGATTTTACAAAAATATCGGTGGCGATCGTTGATATCGGACATCAAACCGTCGATCTTTTGATGGTAGATAACTTCCGCTTTGCCAGAGGTGCTTCTAAGAGTGAAGACTTCGGTATGAATAAGTTTTATGAATTGGTAGCCGCTGAAATTGACGGAGCAGATAGCCAATCTCTGGCGCTCATTTCCGCTGTTAACAAACCCAAGGGTGAACGCTTTTACCGTCCAAAAGGTGCTAGCAAGCCCGCTAACTTAGACGATTTTCTACCGAATCTTATAGAGATGTTTTCGCGGGAAATTTGTAGCCGTGTGCTAGCCTGGTTGCCAGAACGTGTTACCGATGTGATTCTTACTGGCGGTGGCGGTGAGTTTTTCTGGGAAGATGTTCAACGTTTGCTCAAGGAAGCAAAGATTAATGCTCATTTATCTGCACCTTCTCGGCAGGCGAATGCTTTAGGGCAGTATATTTATGGAGAGGCGCAATTGTCTGCCGTTCGCGCTGCTAGGGCTTAAAACTAATGTTCCAATGGTCAAAAAAGGTAGTTAAATCCGTCACGTTCAACCCAGGGCTTGCTGATGAAAGCTTATTGGCACAAGTGGAAAGTTATTTGGAGAAACAACCCGAAAAAACTTTCAGTGACCTATGCAAAGAAGCCCTGTGGCAATCCTTATGTGTACCGGAATCTGTACGACCTGCTCCAAAAACAGCAGCCACAACACCGATTGAACAACAACCGATTGAACAACAAATCGGTGAGCTGCAACGTCAAGTAGCTGGCCTTGAGGAACGTTTTTTTGCCAAGGGATCTAATCGTTTGGAGGCGTTGGAACACCATCTACTGCAACTTTCTCAACAAGTTGCACAACTGGCACTCATAGTCAATGAGCGATCGTTTATTCAGTCTCCAAGTCAAGTAGAAGTAGTAAATAATACTTCTTACACTGTTCCTGCCCCTCCTCAAGAGGTTGACCCTGTAATTAGTCGCCTTAGTCAGTTTCTCGATGATTTTTAAGAAAAAATCACGTTTTTGAGCGGTTTTTGCTCTTGTTATCAATCCTTAATAGTACACACTATTAAGGATTATTAATATTTGTATATAAATATTGAGATGAGATTTGTAGATGTTGGCGATCGCTGACAAGGCAAATCATCACCGTATTCCTCTGGAAGTAACAGCTCGTTGTAATTGAGCTAGAGCGCGGTTGTGATTCAAAATAGCTGTGACTCGATTACCTTCTGCTCTGGTCAAATCGTTTTCTGCGTTAATAATGTCAGTTTGAGTTCCAACACCTGCTTGGAAACGTAAACGTCCTAGACGTAAAGCTTCCCTAGCTTGGTCAAGAGCAAGATTGGTAGTTTGAACATTCTCTAAGTTAGACTGCATTTGCGAATAAGCTTGTTCTACTTCAAACCGAATATTATTGCGTTGATTGGCAAATTGTGTCTCAGCAATCCTAATTTCTACATTTCGCTGAGCCGCCTGAGCTTTTGTAATTCCTCCATCGAACAATCTCAATGTTGCTTGGACGGCTAAAGAATAACCATTGAAAACACTGGCGTTATCATCGAATACGTCTTGCAAGTCGTAGCTAGCAACGGCGCTCACTTGTGGCTTGAGTCGAGAAAGCGCCGATCTTTGCCGTAGCTCAGCAATGCGCCGTTCTGTCAACCGTTGTCGTAATTCTGGTCGGTTTTGAAAGGCTAATATAATAGTCTGCTCAAGTGTATAATTCCACAAGCCAGCTAATTGTACAGGGTCGGCCGCACTAATATTCATCGACTCTACCACATTTAATCGACTTGCTAACCGACGACGAGCAATTTGCTGCTGGGAAATAGCATTAGTCAAGTCTTGTTGGGCATTAGCTAAGTTTACCTGCGATCGCAGCACATCAAACCTCGTACCTACAGCAGCTCTTTCTAAAGCTTCTGCATCCCGCAAACTAGCTTCGGAATTCTGCACAGCCAACTGATTAATTCGTACTTGTTCATCTGCTTGTTGCAAATTGTAGTAATCCAAGGTGACATTTAGGCGGATCTCTTCTGACAGACGCTCTACTTCCAATTCATCCACACGCACCTGCTCTTTCGCTGCTCCTCTAGTGGAAGCACCCGGCCCAAAATTATAGAGACTATAACTTAGTTGCAGACTACTATTAAAAGTCGTTGTAGGTTCATCTTGGCTAAAGCCCTGAGTAAATAAAAATTGAGCTTGTTGACCTAGTTGCTCTGTATAAAGCTGGTTAAAAGCAGACTGAGCGCGACTCAAATCCACACTCAGACTTATACTTGGATAAATATTAGCTTGAACTTCTCTTAAAGCAAAGCGACTGCGTTCTACCTGCAATAATACCGCCTGTAATTCAAGATTGTTACGTCGTGCTAGTTCCAAAGCCTGCTGTAGACTAATTGCCTGATTTCCTTGAATCTTGACTTCTTGTGATTGAGAGGGAAACTCTAGAAAATTGGGACTTGAATTGAGGTAATCGATTACTTGTGCCGCAACAGATCCTATATTAATCAAAGCAATTGTACAATTTATGCCTCCGACTATTATGTAGCGATGAGCCGACATAACTAATATTTGATACTACTTAGCAATGATTCAAATATTAATACACTGTGTATCACAAATCAACTACATTCACTAGATAAAAGTGGCTTGATTGAGACAAATCAATCTAAATAGTCTTGACAAAAATCATGATTGATGAATGAATGAATTAACTAAAAAATAAATAAAATTGATCCCTTAATTTATTTTACGAAGCTGAAAGCGATATCTACCACAAGCTCACCTATGCACCTCTATATGCACAAATTTGATGTTGAAACGGCCGAATACTAATACTACATATTAATACTATATTCTTTTTTTACTTTAGATACTGTATAAATGCTAGAATCCTCAGGTAGACAGTTAGGATACCTAGATGGCAGTTGTAGCTAACTCAATCAAGTTTGGTACAGACGGCTGGCGGGGCGTAATTGGAGATGAGTTCACCTTTGAACGCCTAGCCCTAGTCGCGCCAGTCGCTGCAAAAGTACTATATAATACATATTATTCTACGGTGGGTAGCCGGACAATAATTGTCGGTTACGATCGCCGATTTATGGCGGAAGACTTCGCTCGTGCTGTGGCTGATGCTGTCACCGCTGTCGGATTTGATGTTTTACTCAGTGAAACCTACGCCCCGACTCCAGCTTTTAGTTGGGCGGCAAAACAACTCAATGCATTAGGCGCACTAGTAATTACAGCCAGTCATAATCCAGGTACATATTTAGGCTTAAAAGTCAAGGGATATTTTGGTGGGTCGGTGTCGCCAGAAGTCACACAAGAAATAGAAGCACTGTTGCCCCAAGGAGTACCACCCGCAGCTACCCCAGGCAAGCAAGAGAAGTTCGATCCTTGGCCGAGTTATACCCAAGCACTAGAACGTAAAGTTGATATTGCCAAGATTCGGGAAGCGATCGCCTCTGGTAAACTGACGGTGTTTGGCGATGTCATGCATGGCGCTGCGGCTGGTGGCTTGGCAAAACTACTAGGGGATAAGGTCAAAGAAATCAACAGCGAACGCGACCCGTTATTTGGTGGCGGTGCGCCGGAACCTTTGCCTAAATACCTTTCCAAGTTATTTGAAGTCATCAAAACTCACCGAGCAACAAATACATCAAGTTTATCTGTAGGATTGGTATTTGATGGAGATTGCGATCGCATCGCGGCTGTAGACGGGGAAGCCAACTTCTTGAGTTCTCAAGTGTTAATTCCGATACTCATCGACCACTTAACCCTACGGCGCGACTTTAAAGGTGAAATAGTCAAAACTGTCAGCGGTTCTGACTTGATGCCCCTTGTGGCAGCACTACATAAACTGTCAGTATTTGAAACACCAGTCGGTTATAAATACATCGCTGACAGAATGTTAGCCGCAGAAGTGTTGCTGGGTGGCGAAGAGTCAGGAGGAATTGGCTATGGCAGCCATATTCCCGAACGCGATGCACTGCTGTCAGCATTGTATGTCCTAGAAGCGATCGTCGAATCTGGTTTAGATTTAGGTGAGTATTATCGCCACTTGCAACAACAAACAGGATTTACCTCAGCATACGATCGCATTGATTTACCCTTAGCCAGTATGGAAGTGCGATCGCGTCTTTTGCAACAGTTACAAACCGAACCTTTAACAGAAATTGCCGACAAAGCAGTAATTGATTGCCAAACAATCGACGGCTATAAGTACCGCCTCGCTGACAAAAGCTGGTTAATGATTCGTTTTAGCGGAACTGAACCAGTTTTACGTCTCTACTGCGAAGCCCCAACACTTGAGCAAGTGCATCAAACTCTTGCTTGGGCGAAACAGTGGGCAGAGTAAAATTAGTTATTAGTTATTTGTCCTTCGTCATTTGTCCTTTGTCCTTGGTAAATGATTAATGACCAATGACTAATGACTAATGACCAATGACTAATGACCAATGACAAAATTACTCGTAGTAGCTACAGGAAATCCAGGTAAATTGCGGGAAATGCAAGCTTACCTGGCAAATTCTGGCTGGGAATTAATCCTCAAACCTGAAGAATTAGAAATTGAAGAGACGGGCGAAACCTTTGCTGCTAATGCCTGTCTGAAGGCGTCACAAATTGCCAAAGCCACAGGAAACTGGGCTATCGCCGATGATTCTGGTTTAGAAGTAGATGCATTAAATGGCGCACCAGGTGTGTATTCAGCACGCTACGCCAAAACAGACTCAGAACGCATTGCGAGATTACTCAAGGAATTAGATAACGAAGTAAATCGCCAAGCCCAATTTGTTTGTGTAGTGGCGATCGCTAGTCCGGATGGTGCGATCGTATTACAATCTGAAGGTATTTGTCGTGGCGAAATTCTTCATGCACCTCGTGGTGATGGTGGATTTGGCTATGACCCAATTTTTTATATACCAGAGAAGCAATTGACCTTTGCCCAAATGACACGGGACTTAAAGGGGTCAATTAGCCATCGAGGCAAGGCTTTTACAGCTTTACTTCCGCAACTGGAGAGAATTAAGAGTTAGGAGTTAAAAGTTATGAGTTGTGAGTTCAGAAATAACAATTGAGGATTTAGCATAACTCCTAACTCTTGTACAGACGCGATTAATCGCGTCTCTACTCCTAACTTTTTTTAAACCGCTTCTGTGTTTTTTTCCCCGGTACGAATCCGAATCACTTGCTCAACAGGCGAGATGAAAATTTTACCATCACCGATTTCACCTGTGCGGGCGGCGGCGATAATTTTGTCCACCACCATATCAACCTGATTATCATCAACTACAATTTCCACTTTGAGTTTTTGGAGAAACTCAACAGTGTACTCGGAACCCCGATATCGTTCAGTTTGACCTTTCTGGCGTCCGAACCCCCGGACTTCAGAAACCGTCATTCCAACAATCCCAGCGTTAACCAAGGCAATTTTCACTTCATCAAGCTTAAATGGGCGGATAATAGCTTCTACTTTTTTCATTTCTTTGACTTGTGACTTGTACTAGCTTCGTTTATCTATCTAACCAGATCTGTTGTCTGAAACTGTAACTAGTAGCGCCTTTGCTAAAACATATGTAATAATTGCCACTTTTTTGAAATTCTAGATGTCTGGTGTGAGTGCTTTTGAAGCCAGAAATAGCCTGGGTTAAGTAATTCGATGAGAAATTTTACAATAGCTATGAAGGTTGCTGCTGACTGTGGGAGTGTCAACTAACGTTTTTGATGTTCAAACAAGGGACGTACAATTAAATATCCAGCAGTAAAAGCAGTAAGCATAATTAACAAGATGGTAATAATTAACCACCAGCCGCTAAGTTCCTTGGCATCTGGCTGGGCAGTAGAATAATAACTTACTTCTTGTTCTTCTATAAAAACTGGTTCTGGTGTGGGAAAATTTATTTCCATCACAGGTGCAGAAAACTGCTGGCGGCTTTTTTGAGATGGACGCGGACGAGAAACCTGTTGAGGTGGAGGTGCTTGTGTTACTTGCTGCTTGCGGGCAGTTTTAACGTTGCCAGAAGCTTGAGAAGCTTGGTGTTCACTAAACATCCCATAGGAATCTACAAAATTTTGCAAGTGTGAAAAAGACTCAACGACTTTAACAATTTCTTGGCGTAGTAGTTGATTTTCTTGTGTTAATTGCTGATTTTTCGTGGTAAGTGCATCTAGCCTCGCTTGGGTTGCTTGCAACTCCATTGACAATTCCCGGTATACAGATAGTGGTACAGAGGGAGGATACGCTTGACTAGTACGTGTTGACGAATTCCTGTGAACAGAACCTGTGGTTGTTCGCATTGGGGGCTTGGTATTAAAAATAAAAGTGATTAGATCGTACAGAGATGCTAACAGAGAAAGTCAGCCCTGAAACTATGCCCAAGAATAATAGAAAAATGCCGAGACGGCAAAGATTTTTTATTGGGGACTGGATACTGGGTGCTGGGTATTGGGTACTGAGAAAACAGTTCCTAGTCCCTAGTCCCTAGTTCCCAGTTCCCACAATGGAAAGAAGTGTCCCACAGGACCTTGCCCTTCGCCAATATCTAAGGCGTAAGTCAGTGCCGTAGTTACATATTCTTTTGCTTGTTCAACTGCTGGCCACAAGTTTTTTCCCTTTGCCAAATTAGCAGCGATCGCAGCCGATAGTGTACAACCAGTACCGTGGGTATTTGTTGTCTCTACTTGCTGGCAAGTCAAAATTTCCAATTTTTCCCCATCAAACCAGATATCAACGCCACGCAAATTTCCTTGCATACCTCCACCCTTAACTAAAACAGCTTTTGTCCCTAGAGTTTTGTGAATAATTTCAGCAGCGGCTTGCATATCTTCCAAGGAGTAAATTTCTAAACCGCTCAAAATCTGGGCTTCGTAGCGATTGGGCGTGATGATAGCTGCTTTGGGGATAAGTGTCTGGCACAGAGTCTTCACAGCATCATCATCAATCAATTGTGCGCCGGTACGTGACACCATTACTGGATCGACTACCAAATTCTCGATTTGTAAAGTTTCTACTTGCTGGGCAACAGCAAAGATAATTTCTTGATTCAGCAACATTCCCGTTTTGGCAGCTTGTACGCCAATATCTTCAACCACTGCCTGAATTTGCGCTACAACAGCTTCTGGTGGCATAGCATCAACTCTGTTCACTCCGAGAGTATTTTGTGCTGTGACGCAGGTTATAGCGCTAGTACCGTGGACACAGTGAAAAGCAAAGGTACGTAAATCAGCTTGAATTCCTGCGCCGCCACCGCTGTCTGAACCGGCAATGGTTAAAGCAACAGGTACTCTAGAGTTTTTTTGGGCATTCATATTATCAAGATTGCTGGCAAGATGTTAGTTGCTTGGCGATCGCTTCCAATTGATTTTAGCGTCCGTGCGACTTGGCTATAAATAATCCCTTGTAAATCAAGCCGATTCAATTGAAAGAAACTTCATCGAATCCTTGTATAAAGCACTCTTTATCCCCAATATTGGGCTGCAAATTAACAGAAATCGCCACAATTTTTCCATATTTTTTGGGATTTTGTTGTAAAAAAATTAACTAAAATCTGAGTATTTACTGATATCAATCACTGTTTGTGAAGGTTAGTCTAAACTGAGTTAACAAAATTCGCTTACACGGATTAAAACAGGTTTGACTAAGTTGTTACATTTAGTCGCTTTAACTTAAGGGGTCAACCTACTAAAGTTTGAAACAATTCAGCTTTGACCACTGTAACTTTAAGTCCCCAGTTATCAGCCAGGGGTGCGCTTTACCATGCCGATTTGGCAACTTCTGACCTCAGACAACGGATAAAGTTCACAGGAATTACATAACAAATATGATTGCCGTATCAAATTATATTATCAGCGATGTCTACGGCGGGCTGCGCCTACGCGGTGGAGATTGGATTTGATTCTACTCCAAAGTCATCGATCAGACGAACACGCTAATCGTCCGATTATCTTCAACAACAGCATGACGATTGACGGCATTTACATCCTTAGTTCAACCATCAATGGTTGACAGGAGAAAAAATTTTAATTTTGACAACAGCGTTTCTATAACCCACGCAATTTTAAGTTGCGATCAGACAACTGTGACTGTTGCAAACAGTCTCAACAGACCACCCATTCAGACATCCTCTTAGCAATGAATTGAGTCGCTAAGAGTCTAATACCAATTCGCTTAGACATCCTCGGAGTAAAACTATGGCTGGCAAAGTATACTACGTTTCTGGAACAGGTAACGATAGCAATAATGGTTTGAAAGAAGGAACCGCTTTTCGGACTCTGCAAAAAGCTGCAAACTTAGTACAAGCAGGGGACACGGTATACGTTATGAACGGTACTTACGAACAGAGTAAATACCCTAATAGCCCAGTTCTTGGTATCAATCAAAAGCAGGGTACTCAAGATGCACCAATCACATTCACCGCTTATCCTGGTCACAATCCTCTAATCAAATCAACAAATTTCCAAGCCATCAACATTGTAGGTTCATCCTATATCGTCATCGAGGGTCTGACGATGGTTGGTGCCAACGACAAAATTACATTAGAGTATGCAAAGTCTCAACAAGGTAACTTAAATAATCCACTAACAAACGGAGCCGGAATTAACATTCAACCGGATAAACAAAACAACAGTTCTCATCACATTACAATTCGCGGCAACACTATTTCTAAATTTCCCAGTGGTGGAATTACAAGTAAAGAAGCTGACTATATCACCATTGAAAATAATACTGTTTTTGAAACATGCTGGTATAGTCCTTGGGGACCAAATGCTATCTCCACTCTCGGTAATCGGAATTTAGATAATAACACCACTGATTACAAAATAATCATTCGTAATAATGTAAGTTACGACAACTACACCTACATTCCTTGGTGGGAGGCCGGGCGAGTTACTGAAGGACACGGCATTATGATTGATGCTGCTAATAGTCTGGGCTTAGATAATCAGCCATATAAGGGAAAAATTTTAATTAGCAACAACACTTCTTACAACAATGGTGGTGCTGGTATCCAGGTATTTAAAAGTTCCAATGTCGATGTAGTCAACAACACAACTTACCAGAATTCACAACACCCCGAACTCAAAGGCGCCGGTGAGATTTTGATTAATGGCGCATCAGAAAATGTGAATGTTGTAAATAACATTATGTACGCTAAGTTAAATGGCAGTTCATATGTTGTAAGCGGTTCAGCTAAAAACGTCAAAGCTGACCACAATTTGATTTACAACACTAGTAATTACAACAAAACAGGAACTAATTTGATTCTGGGTAAAGATCCGCAATTTGTGAATGCTGCGACTCATAATTTTGCACTTAAACCTGGAAGTATTGCCATTGATGCTGGTTCCAATGCCTTCAATAATATAACTGGGAAAATTCCTCACGATGGTGACGGCAATGGCACCGCAGTGATTGACATTGGTGCCTATGAAGCCCCAAGCATTAAGACTCCAACTCCAGAAATTCAAGTTCTCAATGGCACAGTTGACATTGTAGATGGGACTACGA